>CAVEKR010000128.1:0-4491 GCA_963616365.1 Bacteroidaceae bacterium | reverse complement strand
CGCCTGCACTGCTAGTAGGGCGTTCGCCATGAAAACTAGAGCCAAGGCTGCCAGCGCGTTCGTCATGAAAACCGCCACCAGCGCCAAAATCTCCAGCACCATCAAAGCCGTCACTAGCCCCAGCGCCTCGAAAATCACCATCACCAGCACCGCCACCAGCACAAATCGGCGCCTTAATCAAAATGTGCCACCTGTACTTATTCTGCAAGCGCGAAAGCAAACAAGGCGACGGGTCCAAGACCTCCCAATTCACCCCAGCGCTTTCACAGGCAGAACATATGGCAAGATGCAGCTTTATAGCCTCCCTGCGAGCGCAATCCTCATCAACAGACCAAAACAAAATATTTGCCAGCCGCGAAAACGGAGGGTAATTAAGCTCCCTACGTGCAGAAAGCTCGCCGTTTAAAAACAACTCGCGCTTGTGGGCCGCCGCCGCCATAATCGCAGGATGCATTGGCATGTACGTTTGCACTATGACCCTGCCAGGTTTGTCTGCGCGCCCAGCTCTTCCAGCCACCTGCTCGATGAGCTGATACGTGCGCTCAGCTGCGCGAAAGTCCGGCAGCTTGAGCGAGGTGTCCGCATTAAGAACGCCAACCAAGGTGACATCTGGATAATCAAGCCCCTTGGCAACCATCTGCGTTCCCAACAAAATTGCAGGTCCAGGCGCGCCAAATTGCTCTAGCAACGCCTCGTGAGCGCCCTTTTTCTTAGTGGTGTCTGCGTCCATGCGAATAATTCGCATACCTGCAGGAACAATCGCCTTAAGCTCGGTTTCCACCTTTTGCGTGCCCGCCCCGAGCTTTCTTAAATAAGGACTTGAGCAGCTAGGACAGCGCGCTGGCGCTGGCTCTTGATGCCCGCAATAATGACACATAATCGTACGGTCATACTCGTGATAGGTCAAATTAACTGCGCAATTAGGACATTGCGGCGTAAACCCACACTCACGGCAAAGCAAAAAACTGGCAAACCCGCGCCGATTAAAAAGCAGCACCGCTTTTTCTTGCCGCTCATAAACCTGCTGCAAAGCCTCTACCAGCTCTTTTCCAAACATAGATGACGAACCGTTTCTAAACTGCTCCGCCAAATCTATCACCTGAACAGGAGGCAGCGGCTTTTTATTAGGGCGCTGCGGCAAACAAACTCGCTGCCACGTTTTATTATGGCGAACACCCGACTGCTCGCGCCCTTGTTGCTGGGCATCTTGTTGCCCGCGCTCTTGTGTTCGCTTAACACCCGACTGCTCGCATTTCACCTGCTCAGCACCTGCGTCTTTGCAACGCGCCAGCGTCACTATGTCTGGAGTAGCAGAACCTAACACAAGCGTTGCCCCGCGCATGCGACACATCTGAGCTGCCACATCGCGAGCGCTGTATCTAGCACCACTGTCCTGCTTATAAGACGAATCGTGTTCTTCGTCAATAATAATTAGCCCAATATTGCTCAACGGAGCAAAAAGCGCACTACGCGTACCTACCACTACCTGCACTTTTTGCTGCCGTGCCAAGTCCCATTGGTCAAAGCGCTCGCCCAAAGAAAGCCTCGAGTGAAGCACCGCCACCATGTCTCCAAAGCGCGCGCGAAAGCGACCAACCGTTTGAGGCGTCAAAGTTATTTCTGGCACCAACACAATTGCGGTTTTGCCCTGCTCCAAGCAGGCAGCAATCGCTCTCAAATAGACTTCTGTCTTTCCTGAGCCCGTAATGCCGTCTACCACTATCACATGCTCTGAACTGGCATGTTCTGAACTTGGCGAACACCCTACTGGCACAGCCAATATAGCGTCAAGTGCATTTTGCTGACCTTCTGTTAAGGTCTTAAGCTGCCCGTATGCAGGTTTTATACCACCTGCAACCTGCCTAAACCTGCGCCGCGATTCAATAACAAGCACGCCCTTTTTCTCAAGAGCCTTAATTGTTGAGTTGACAGCCCCAAGTTCTGCAGAAAGTTCTGCGACACGCATACCGCCTTCAGAAAGCGCCTGCAAAACAGCAATCTGCTTGGTAGCGTTTTTGGCAGGTATAAAATCTGCTGCCGCCTCGGTACAACTAACCCATCTATCATCTATAGCTCCAACACCTGGGTGAACAAGCTGCCATTCTCCATCAACGCGCTTGATTTTAGGAGTAGAACCAGGTGGAGTAAACAAGCGCAAAGCATCTGGCAAGGGGCACAGATATTCATCTGCAATCCAAAAGATGAGCTTAGCGCTTACCTCATCAAAATATGGCTCGCTCAAAACTCCGAGCACTGGTTTTAGCTTGATGTCCTTTTTAGCTTTGACCTCAGCTTTTGTCTTAGCCTTTGGAACATCTTCAAGGCTGAACAACCTTGGCGCGCCGCCATCATCAGCACCATTATCATTCACAGCGCCGCCATCTGCACGGCTGCCTTCGCCGCTGCTTGTAATGACATCTGCACCATTACCCAGCGCGCCGCTACAACCATCAGTTCCAGCAGCCCCACTGCCAGCACCGCCCGCGCCGCCAGCGCTATCACAGCTGCAATCCCCCTGCTCATGCAAGCCGACGATATATCCAACAGCCGCACGAGAACCAAATTCCACGCTCACAGCGCAGCCAATTTTTACACTGCCCTCTAAAAAAGAAGGCACCTCATAGTCAAAGGCATGCTTTATCGCACGAGACGAAACATCAATAATAACGCTTGCTAAAAGCATAATTTTGCCTTAATCAACTCGCGCAGCTACTTTGCTAATAAAGAACAATTCCAACGACGGGCAACTCAATTTCACCAAAGCGCCCCACTAAAACACCAGCACTACCCAAGCAACCCTACTGACAAGCAGCTTTCAGCTGCTCAGTCCTATTGGTTTGCTCCCAAGTAAAGTCTGCATCGTCTCTACCAAAATGACCATAGCAAGAAGTCTTAGAAAAAATCGGACGCAGCAAATCAAGCTCGTGGATAATCACACCAGGACGCAAGTCAAAGACCTGCTCAACTGCCTTGGTAATGCGAGCATCGTCCACAACGCCTGTGCCCTTTGTGTCAACCATAATAGAAACAGGCTCTGGCACTCCAATAGCATAAGCAAGCTGAACCTCACATTTATGGGCAAGCCCTGCAGCGACTATATTTTTTGCCACCCAACGCGCAGCATAAGCTGCAGATCTGTCAACTTTTGTTGGGTCTTTTCCAGAAAAAGCACCGCCACCGTGACGGCCCATTCCGCCATATGTATCCACAATAATTTTGCGACCTGTTAACCCAGTGTCTCCTTGAGGTCCACCAACCACAAAACGCCCTGTTGGGTTAATGTATATGGTGGCATCTTTCCAAGGGATATTAGCCTTATCCAAAACAGGCTTAATCACATTTTCTATTAAATCTTTGCGGATAGTGTCTTGCTGGGCATCTTCACTATGCTGCGTAGATATGACAATAGCTGTAACCTCTTGAGGTTTTCCGTCCTCATAGCGCACAGTAACTTGAGTTTTTCCATCTGGACGCAAATAGGGCAAAGTGCCGTCTTTGCGAACGTCTGCCAGCTGTTTTGACATGCGTTGAGCCAAATAAATTGGCATGGGCATTAAAGCGTCAGTTTCGTCAGAAGCATAGCCAAACATCATGCCTTGGTCTCCTGCGCCGATTTTTTCTTTTGCATCCTCATCTGCGCGAGCAAAAGTGCCATCAACGCCTTGGGCAATATCTGGGCTTTGCTCGTGAATCAAGTTCATAACACCGCAGGTATCCGCATCAAAACCAAACTTTGCACGAGTGTATCCAATCTTGCGAACAGTGTCGCGCACAATAGATGGAACATCAACATATGCCTGCGTGCGAACCTCTCCCATAACAATAATCGTACCTGTTGTGGTAAAGGTCTCGATGGCACAGCGCACGTCTTCTACATTGGCTTTATTGCCGTGTTTGTCTGTGTATCCAATTTTTTGAAGCTCCGCCTCACGCGTTAATATGGCATCCAAAATCGCATCAGAAATCTGGTCGCACATTTTATCTGGATGCCCTTCAGTTACTGATTCTGAAGTAAAAAGGCAGCAATCCTGACTCACTTTGTCCTCCTTTAGCTGGACTTACATTTATAAGCTGCTTTAACATCTTGCAGCACTTTGTCATTACTATAAAACAACTTTTTGCCACACGCTATACCACAATTAAAGGCGGCGCTAAGTTGTTACTCTTGCTCATTTTGTTGGCGTGCCCCCACACTAGCGCAAACTTATATCAAAACGCGCGCCCACGCCCTTAGCAGCAGCGCCACCAGCCGCCACCAACTCGGCAGCACGCGCGCGGCCTTGTCAACAACGCGCCAACCGCCACCAGCCGCTGCCATCAACCCAGCAGCGCAAGCCACCAACCCAGTTTACCCTTCCGCCTCAGGATAAGGAACCCCCAAGTGCTCATAGGTCTTGCGAGTTGCCTGACGCCCCCTTGAGCTGCGAACAATCAAACCCTGCTGCAACAAATACGGCTCATAAACATCCTCGATAGTATCTGGCTCTTCTC
>CAVEKR010000127.1:0-4629 GCA_963616365.1 Bacteroidaceae bacterium | reverse complement strand
CTAGAGACGCTGTTACCAGCGCCTTCAAGCAGGCAACCCGAACGCAAGACGGGCTATCTTATAGCATTCCTATTTGCCCTTGCTTTGTATGGGGTTTATCAAGCCATTATGTTGCCATAATGCTGGTGCGCTCTTACCACACCGTTTCAGCTTTTCTTCAAAATATCCAGCAAGGCCCAATTTTGAAGAGTTTTCTTTTCTGTGACACTAATCCGTCGTGTTGCCACGCCTGGCCGTTAGCCAGCATACTGCCCTGTAAAGCCCGGACTTTCCTCATTGTGTTTTTTACCTGCAATAGAATAGAAAAAAGGAGAAGAGACAAAAAAACACAACGCAAACGCCCAGCTAAATCTGCTGCAGGAGTTATTATACTTCAATTTTTGCTAGACATTTATCAAAATGATCTTTGTCAACAACAATTTCAAAACGCTTATGCCTACTAGTTTGACCTGAAATAAGCTTTACGTCTCTAGCTGCAACATCAAAAAAGGCAGCTAAGACCTTGATAATAGCCTTAGTTGCCTTTCCTTTTTCTGGAGCTGCGCAAACGCGCACCTCTAACTCGCGCGCTTGAGAATTGCTATGTTTACTAGCAGGGTGTTCGCCACCTTTATTAACAGAGCGTTTGCCACCCTTACTAGCAGGGTGTTCGCCATTATTATCTCCGCCATTATTAGCGGCTGCCATACCTTGAGCAAAA
Organism: Bacteroidaceae bacterium; assembly: GCA_963616365.1. Taxonomy (GTDB): domain Bacteria; phylum Actinomycetota; class Coriobacteriia; order Coriobacteriales; family QAMH01; genus CAVAWX01. Next base: position 3,929 of record CAVEKR010000127.1, on the reverse strand, counting down.
GGAATATCCCCTGCTAGAGGCCTCCATGAGCCAACGGCATTTTTGCGTGCCTTTGGAATGGCGAACACTGCTAGTTCACAAGACATTTACTTATCTGAATCATCAATTAGAGCGCTGTCATCTAAGAGCTCAGACATTGAGGCTGCAATAACACCAGTGTTACCAGTCTTTTTGCGGCCGCTCTCGCTTTGCTCAAGTCCAGAAGATGCATATCTGCCCTTAATCTTGAAGTCATCGTCATCTGAATAGCTGTCCTTTTTTGTAAAGCTATCATTTGAACCAAAGCTCTCTTTGCTAAAAGAACTCAAGTCAGAGCTTGATTTTGCGCCGTCATCAAAGGAAAACTTAGAGCTTGAAGAGCGTCTTTTTTTAGAGTAGCCCTCTGATGCGCTAAACTTGTCATCATTGTCCTTTTGGTTTTGAAGATTGTCAAGATCAATGTCATCATAGCTTGGCAGCATGTCATCAACTACGCTATCTGGGATTTTTGGAGACCCAAGGCTATGAAAAGAATCGTCTGCCTGAGTGCTAAAGCGCGCAAGAAGCCTTTTATAGTTCTCGCGGAACTTATCTGCGCTCATCTCAAGCGCCTTAATCTCAGTTAGAATGCGCTGCTTTTCTTCTAAAGCAATGCGGATAAGCTCGCGGGCCTTTGCCTCAGATTCTCTGTATAAGCGCTCGCCTTCTGCGCGCGCGCTTTCTTTGAGGGTATCTGCGCTGCGCTGAGCAGAAATAATAGCATTTGAAATGACGGCGTCCATTTCGCTTTTTTCTGTGAGCTTTTGCTCTAGCGGAGCGAGCTTTTCTTTTAGCTCTTCGGCTCTTTTTTCTGCCATTTGAGCACGCTCTTCAGCCTCTATGGCGCGAGCCTCTGCTTTTTTTGCACGCTCAAGCTGCTTAGCACTTGCTCTCTTTAATTTCTCATCACTTGCGCTGCTAGCTGCACCTTTAGCAGCTTCTTCTTTGGCTTGCTCGAGCTCATCTTCTAGCTCAGCAATTGTCTTATTGAGGTTGTCGACCTCTTGAGCCACACGCTCCAAAAAGTCGTCTACCTGCACAACATCATAGCCGCGGATAGAATGCTCAAAGCCTTCTTGTTGAATATCAAGTGCCGTAATACCCATGATCTAATCCTTTCTGTCAAAACATGAGATAAGTAAAAACTAGCAGTTTATTTGCCCTGCTTGCTTGGTTTGCAAGCGTGCTTACCCCGCTTGCCTTGCTTGCGGGACGCCTACCCTGCTTGCGAAGTGTTCGCCATGCTTATACGCGTGCTTGCCTTGCTTGTGGAGTGGCGCGCCATGCGCATTGTTAGCAAAGCGAGCGTGGTGTTCGCCATACAAATAAGGCGCTATATCAAAGCCGCTATCAAGCGCACCGCCACCTCTAGGACAACAATTGCCACAATGGGACTTATATCCATCATGCCTATAGGTGGAATTATACGCCTAAACAGGGCTAAGTATGGCTCGCAAATTGTATGAAGTGCGTTATAAATTGCAGCAACCCAGCCTGTTTGATTTGGCAACCAGCTCATGAGCGTATAAATAATGATGAGCCCAACGTAAAAATTTACTAAGGTTACGATTAGCGTTTGTATAAAATATAGCATTTTTAAAGAACACCCTGGTTAAAGAGGTATTCGCGCTCTGTTTTTGTGAGGTCTTTATTGTTGCCTTTAGCAAAAACAAAGACGCGATCTGCAACTTTATCTACCGTGCCATTTAAAGCGCTTGCCACGCCAAAAGAAAAGTCCAAAATGCGTTTTGCAAGGTCAGGCTTGGTGTTTTTGAGGTCAAGCACCACGGATTTTCCTGCTTTTGCCGCATTTGCGACCTTTTCTACATCAGCATAGCTGCTTGGACGAACAATCTCTAGATGAGCAGCAGGGTCACGATGAATCTGCTTTACATCGGAGTCAAATTGCGAATAAGGGTCTGACGATTTAGAAAAGCCCGCGCCCATTCCTGTGCCTGTAGTCATTCCTGCGCCAGCGTCTGTGACAGCACCTGCGCCTGCATTAGAGCCAAGTGCGCCAATGGCAACACCAGAAGAGGTGCCAGATGAAGAAAAATTACCGCCAGCAGAAGCAGAATTTGAAGCAGCAGAATTTAGCCCTTCGTAGACTTCTTTTCTGTTATATGACGAGCCCATGTGGTCGATAAATGATGGGTCATTTGGTGTGCCCCATGAAGGAGAAGCGTCTTCTTGAGACATGCGAGAGCCTGCGCGAGAAGAATATCCGCCGCTGCCTGAACCGCCGCTTCCTAGACCGTTGCCGCCAGCGCCGCCAGAAAAGCCGCCTGAACCGCCCATATCGTAGTCATCAAAACGAGAATCGCCTGCAGAAGAGCCCAAAGAATCATAGCCTGCAACACGAGGCTCTTTTTTTGAGTTTATGCGAATGTTTTCAAACTTATTGGGATCATAAGCATCAAAAGCAACAACGTTATCAGAAGATGCGCCCGCATCTCCAAAATCGTCATATTGCTCGGCGTACCCGTCTTGAGGAGCGCCGTATTCGTCTTCTTCCCATTCAGCCTTATTGCCAAAGCCAAGCTTGTCTTTTACACCACCAAAAAGCCCCACGCCTGTTTCCTTTCATAAATTTAAGTGTTCTACCTGCAAAAACCCTTATAAATGCGCCTGCGAGAATGCACCTGCTCACAAAACCGTTTCGCAAATGCGCGCCTGCTCACAAAAGCGCCGTAAGAATTTACGCGCGACAACGCGCCCGCAAAAAACCGCGCCCGCAAAAAGCCGCAAGCCCAGCAGCGTCCGCAAAACCCGCGCCCTAAAGTCGCATAACTGCGCGCACGCAAACCAAGCAAAACCCAAGCTCACAAGCCACGCCCGCAAAAAGCTCACGCACCAAAATCTTCGCTAAAAATGCGCCTGCCAATACGCACTATAGTAGAACCACACAAAATGGCTTGTCTGTAATCTTCAGACATACCCATCGATAATTCGTCAAATGATATATTATCATGTGAAACGTAAAGTTTGCCGAGATGTTTCGCAAGTTTTTGCAAACCTTCAAAGGTTTTATACGCCACGTCCTCATTTCCGCGCGGCGCCATGGTCATCAAGCCCTTGCAACGCAGGTTCTGACATTGCTCAAACTTCTCCAAAAACGCAGGTAGATCATCTGGACAAATGCCGCCCTTGCTTTCTTCTCCAGAAATTGAAACCTCAATAAGCACATCTTGCACACAATTTTTAGCGCTCGCACTTTTTTGCAAAGCGTGCAACAAACTTTCCCTATCAAGCGAATGGATAAGCGTGGCCTTGCCCACCACCTTAGAAGCCTTATTTGACTGCAAAGAACCAATAAAATGCCAGTTTGCCTGCGGATAAAGGTCGTGCTTCTCGTTAAACGGACCAGTGCGGTTTTCGCCAAAATCGCGCATACCGCACTCAAGCGCCTCCTCAATCACAGGCGCCTCAACCGTCTTGCTCACAGCAAGCACCTTGACCTCTTTAGGGTCTCTACCACACTCTTTACAAACTTGCGCGACATCTGCAAGCGTGTCTTCCCAACGTTGCTTCAAACTCATTGCTTTTTCCTCGTTTTTCTTTTACTTCATACTCATTTTCATGGCGAACACCACGCGCGTTTCAAAAACTCTGCCTTATTGCAAAAGCTCCATGCCTTCCTGTATGACCATTTGCTGCTCTATAAGAAAAATACGCATGCCCATTACAAAAAGTGCAAGTGTTTGCATCTATAATGCGCTCAATATTTGCACCTGCTCGCAATAGCGAGGCAACTACCACAGCTGTTAAGTCAACGTGCGGTTTTTCTGCTAAAGGTTTTTCTGCTGAAAAGCCTAAATTTTCGCCAGCTTGTTTATAACTATCATCACAAACTAAATCATGATTACAAACATTTGAAACAGCGTTTTCCTCAATACATTTAGCAGGCTGTT
>CAVEKR010000126.1:0-4636 GCA_963616365.1 Bacteroidaceae bacterium | reverse complement strand
TTATTGGAGCGTTTATGGCACAAGGCGTCAAGCCATTTGATGCCGCCTGCCTTGGTGTTCACGTGCATGCATTGGCTGCTAAGCGCTGCATTACAAACTTGAGCGCCCTAAGCGTTTTGCCAGAAGACATTTTGGACGAGATTGGTTCATGCATAAAAGAATTAGAGGAGCTGAACTAAGCCGTGAGTGGCGATGATGTAAATTACTTTGGGGCAACCCCGCACCTTCCAGGTGGTTTGGGAAAAGACGAGCCCTTCAAAAAAGATAACGTAGAGCAGCTGAGCTTTAAAGATAGCAGTGCTAATAAGCGTGGCGAACACCACGGTAGCAGTTCGCGTGGCTCTGGCAGGGATGGCGGCTCGGGCGGCTCGCGTGGGCGCTCTGATAGTGCAGGGCGTGGGCGTTCTAGCAGCGCTTCTAGCAGGCAAAGACGCGCGGACGCCGCGAGGCGCAGATACTCTAACGCCGCAGCTCAAGACAGCTATCAAGACAGCTATCAAGACAGCTATCAAGATGGCTACTATGACAGCTTTCTAGATACTGACCAGCTCTTATCTCGCGACGTTGACAGAGCTTCTTTATTGCGCCCATCTTGGCTTGAAATTGACCTTGGAGCTATTGCTCACAATATTAGCAATTTGCGCAAAAAAATTGGTCCTTCTATCGAACTTGCCTTTGTGTGCAAAGCAGATGCTTATGGACATGGGGCTGTTCGCTGTGCTCAAGCTGCACTTTCTGCAGGAGCAAGCCGTTTGGCACTTGCAACTGTAGAAGAAGCAATAAAGCTTAGAAACGCTGGCATAAATGCACCAATCATTTTGCTATCCCAGCCTCTACCTGCTGCTATTCCTTATCTTTTGCACTATAGAATTGCTCCAAGCATCTATACTCCAGATTTTGCTTTAGCCCTAGGAGAGGCAGCAGACCTGCAACACATGGTTGCACCTTATCATTTGCCAATAAACACAGGAATGAACCGCATAGGAATTTCATGCAATGATGCTGTCGAGTTTGTTCGTGCTGTTGATTTTCATCGCGGAATCCAACTTGAAGGCACGTTTACACACTTTGCGACAGCAGATAGCCAAAGCCAAGCAGATTATCGCGACCAGTTGCAGCGTTTTCAAAGCACAATAAATGCTATGAGAGCAGCTGGAATTGACCCTGGTATTGTCCATGCGGCAAATTCTCCTGCTACTAGACGCTATAACGACTCCTATTTTGATATGGTGCGCTGTGGATGTGAGGTATACGGCATGGCTTCTGCTGTCTCGCTTAGAGACAAGGGCAACTACCTGCCCGCCATGAGCCTAAAGGCATGCATTACAGATATTCATCAGCTGCGCACAGGAGATGGAGTGAGCTATGGATACACATATAGAGCTGCAGCTCCAACTCAAGTAGCAACGCTTCCGATTGGGTATGCAGATGGCATACGCAGAAGCCTTTCTAACCACATGGAAGTCCTCCTTCACGGGCAATATTGCCTGCAAGTTGGCAATATCTGCATGGATCAAATGATGATAGAAATTCCTACTGCCTTGCGTTCTGCGCGCACCCACGTTAAAGTGGGAGACGAGGTCGTAGTCATTGGTAAGCAGGGAGAAAAAGAAATTGGCATTGATATTATGGCTGACCAGCTCCGCACTATCAATTACGAGATTGCATGCGATTTAGGTCTGCGCTTGCCGCGCATTTATGTATAAAGTCTACGCTAAGTGCAAAAGCCATGTCAGATACAGAAGTTTTGACAAATACGGAAGTTTTATCAAGCGCGGAAGTTTTGTCAAAAGATGACGGCTTAAAAGATGGCGACATAAAAGATGGCGACATAAAAAGTGATGGCTTAAAAGATACCAGATTAAAAGCTGACAGCTTAAAATATGATGATTTAAAGCACCTTCAAAAACAAGCAATAAGCTGCAAAAAGTGTTCTTTATATAAAGGACGAACACAACTCGTGTTTGGTAGTGGAACTACGTCTGCAAAGATTATGCTCATTGGAGAAGCTCCTGGCAAAAATGAGGATATGAGCGGCGAGCCCTTTGTTGGAAGCGCTGGTAAAAACCTCAATGCTTATCTAGAAGAGGCAGGGCTTGACCGCAAAGATGTCTACATTGCAAATATTTTAAAATGTAGACCTCCTGCAAATAGAAACCCAGCAAAAGAAGAAATTGCAGCTTGTACCCCGTGGCTTATTGCGCAGATTAAAATTATCGACCCTATTTTTATTGTTACCTTAGGAAACTTTGCCACGCAATTTATCTTGCAAACCAAAAAAGGCATTACTGCTTTGCGCGGGAAGGTTCAAAATGTGCAGCTAAGCCAGGGTTTTGGGCAGGGTTTTACTGAGAGCGCCCAAGGTCATACAGAGTGCGAGCAAGTACAGGGTCCTTTAGGGAGCGCTTCAGATTCTGTAGAGCGTGGTCAAGATTCTATAGAGCGCGAACAAACAGGAAGCGCTCAAGATTTTATAGGCCAGATTCAAGCAGGGTGTTCGCCAATAAACCAAGCAGGGTGTTCGCCAATAAACCAAGCAGGGTGTTCGCCAATAAACCAAGCAGGGTGTTCGCCAATAAACCAAGCAGGGTGTTCGCCAATAAACCAAGCAGGGTGTTCGCCAATAAACCAAGCAGGGTGTTCGCCAATAAAATGCACCCAAGACAAAAAGAAAAGTCAAGATAAAAAGAAAAGTCAAGAGCAGAAAGCTTATGGGCAAGAAGAGAGATTAAGAGAGGAGTATAAAACATACAAAGTTTTGCCCATGTTTCATCCAGCTGCTGCTATTTACGATAGAAAAAAACGTGTTTTTCTTCAAGAGGATTTTGCGTATTTGCATGCGCTCTTGCAAGAAAACTAAGAGGGACATAGTTTGGAAAGGAAAATAAATGGTTACTTGTACCACCGAAAATGCCGAAGAGACAATTGAAATAGGAGAGCAATTGTCTGCAAAATGCAAGGCAGGAGACGTGATTGTCCTGTCTGGAGACCTTGGAGCGGGAAAGACTCAACTTGCAAAGGGCTTTGCCAAAGGTCTTGGTGTCACAGATGAGATTACCAGCCCGACGTTTAACATCATGTCTGAATACAAGGGCACTAAGTTGGACCTTCTTCATTTTGATTTGTACAGGCTTGAAACTCCAAAAGAGCTAGACGACATAGATTATTTTGCAAATCTTGAGTCTGGTGCGGTTTGCTTGGTAGAATGGGGAGACAAGTTTGAAGATGTAATGCCAAAAAATTATGTGCAGATTTACATCGAGACTTTAAATGCCGAGGTGACAGAAGAAGAAAGGGCGCTTTCAGATAAGCTGGGAAGCATACCAGATTTTGATAGCCCTGAATATAATGCTGCCTTTGATGAGCTCATGGATTATTATGATAGGCTTAATGAGCAAAACGGCGATGCAGGTAGTTTTAAGTGTGTTGTCGAACAGGGTGTTCGCCAAGATATTTTAAACGGCGCAGAAATTGATGTCGACAGTTTGCGCTATATGGAAATTGATGGCTTTGGAAAGCGCGGACGTGCGCTTGAAAAAGAATTTACCAAATTGTTGATGGAATAACACCTAAGTGTTTGAGTAATTTTTCAGCTTTATACGCTATTATTGTTACTGTTAAAAAACGTTGTTAGAGGAATAAAGAAAAGCACTGCAGAAAAGCGGCGCAAATTATGTGCGCAAAAGCGACGTAGGAAAACGGCGCGAAACGAAGGGCGCGCGCTTTTTAGAGGGCGTGAGCTTTTTGCTCTTATAGAATGCGGGCTTTTTAAAGGAGAACATGCCTAGTACAGACCCATATAAAGTTTTAGGGGTGCCGCGCAGCGCTTCTAAGGATGAAGTGCGCAAAGCATACCGTAAGCTGGCAAAAAAATATCATCCAGACCTAAATCCTGGAGACAAAGACGTTGCCAAGAAAATGGCAGAGGTAAACGCTGCCTACGATTCTATTGTTAACGGCACCCCTTATGGACCGCGCGTGTCGCAAGGCTCTACAAATCCTTATAGCGCTGGTAGGAGCGGACAAGCTGGTCGCGGCGGTCAGACTAGCACTTCTCAAAAACGCAATTCTGCAGATTATGGGCCTTTTGCAGGTTATGATTATGACGAACAAAGTACTCGCGGCGGCTCTAACACGGGCTCTTCTAGCAGCGGAAACCCGTTTGAGGACATGTTTAGACAATGGGCTGAGCAGGTTAACTCTCAACAGCAACAAGAGCAAGGCTGGTATGAGCAGCAACAACAAAATTGGCAAGAACACCAGCAGCGCCAGGCGCAAAACCAAACAGGCGGGTGTCTGCGCGTGCTCATTATTGTTATCGCAATCAATTTGGTTATCAACTTAATTATCGGCGGCTGCAATATGACACGCTCTAGCTGGTTTAACTCCCTCAACGGCGCTGGCAACTCCAGCTCTACTCAAACTACCCAACAAAGCACCCAACAGAGCACTTAAGGCTCACAAGTTGGCGTCTGGTTATAAGGCGCGCAAAAAAGTGACAACTGAATTCTGCTGGCTTTTAGTAGGTAGCTGACTAGATTTCTCGATGGGTGCGTGCGAAAAAATCGCACGCACCCATCATCGAAATGACGGTGATGCCGAGCATTACACCCATTACAAGCAGGTAAAATGTTGG
>CAVEKR010000125.1:0-4646 GCA_963616365.1 Bacteroidaceae bacterium | reverse complement strand
ATTTGTGCCGTTTGTCTGTAATCTTTTCGTTTTATGTTCGTATCCTTGCTGTAACCTAGTATAGTTTTGAGCAGTATTAGCTCTTGCTATGGGCGTACGGAGCGCCTAAGCATTCCAAAAGGGCTTTACCGAGCTTGGCTTTTTGCCAACATGTGCGCGTGTTTTGCGTATGCTGTGCTGCGCGTGTTCAGCGCCGACATGGCAAACGTGGTGTTCGCCATAATGGTTAGCGCCTAAGGCTCTGCGCTTGACGGGCTTGCATTAGCGCTTACACCAGCGAGTTTGCACCTGCACGACATCTCGCACATTGTTGTCAAGCAGCCACGATACGATGGAGGTACATATGGCTGATTCGTTTTACGAGTCACTTGCGGCGCGCGGAGTGACGCGTCGGAGCTTCCTTGCCTTTTGCGGCACTATAGCAGCGACTATGGGCATTAAAGGCATTACGGGAGCAGATGTGGCCGAAGCAATCGAGACTAAGCTGATTGGTTCAGCGTCGGGCAGTCTTGCCCCTGTCATTTGGTTGGAACTTGGCTCTTGCACTGGTTGCACCGAGTCTTTTGCTCAATCTGATGATCCTGACCCAGCAACATTGCTTCTTGAATACATTGCACTCAACTATTCAGAAACTCTCTCCGCTGGCGCTGGGTATTCCCTAGAAGAAGCTCGCGAAGAGACCATCGAGGGCGCGCCTGGCGGCTATGTTGTAGTCATAGAAGGCGCAGTTATGACCCGCTGGAACGGCGAGGCTTTGCGCATTGCAGGTGAGCCCACCTGCGCACCAGGAGATTCTCCTCTCATTAAAACTTGCCGCAGCGCTTATGCCGTTATTGCAGCTGGTTCTTGTGCAGTTGACGGCGGTTTTTGTGCAGCATATCCAAATCCTGGCGGTGCTGAGGGCATTCAAAAATATCTCAAAGATAATGGAGTTGAAGTTCCTATCATCAATGTTCCTTCTTGCCCTGTAAACCCTGCCACTTTGGTTGCTCTTATCATTCAGCTGCTCATGACAGGTTCTATGCCTACGCTCAACGAGCTAAATATGCCAACTTCATATTTCAGCCAGACAATCCATGATAATTGTCCACGTCGTGGTCATTTTGAAAATGGTGAGTTTGTTTACAAGTTTGGTTCTGAAGAAGAGTCAAAGGGCTATTGCCTATATGCTGTTGGTTGTAAAGGTCCTCAGACCAGCTCAAACTGTGCGCAGGTTCGTTGGAATCGCCGTGTTAATTGGTGCGTTGATGCAGGTGCTCCTTGCATTGGCTGCTCAAGCGCAGACCCGCGCGTAACACAGCGCAATTGGGTGGACAATAACGCTCCATTCCTTTCTAGACTAAAAACTTTGCGTCTAGGAGACATTCGCTTTAATCCAACTCCAGTTGCACTTGGTATTACAGGCATTATTGCTGTCGTCTTGGTAGTTCATGGCATTGGCATGAAAGCTGCAGGACGCACCAATGGCGGTCCAGAATACGAGACAGAGCGTGCTTGGTTTGCAAAGCGCGGCCTTACTTCTGGTGATGACTGGAAAAAGCAGGCTAAAGGCGGCGCTTCTAATGGCGCTGATGGCGCGGGCGCTTCAAGCGTTGCGGGCGCTGGTGCGGCTGGCGTTGCTGGTGCTGCAGGCGCAGATAATGGCGAACACCACGGTGGCAATGAGGATGAAATTGAGCTCGAGCCACTAGCTGAGGACGCCGAAAAAGAAGCTGTTACAGATGACGCGAAGGGCGGTGAATAATAATGGCAAAACATTCAATCATCGACCCAGTAGATCGTATTGAAGGTCATTTACGTGTAGAGATGGAAGTCGAAAACGGTCGCGTTTCTAAAGCATGGGTCTCTGGTGGATTATTCCGTGGATTAGAGCTCATTCAAATTGGTCGCGAGCCAACCGATGCTGCCATGATTGCACAGCGTATTTGCGGTGTTTGCCCTGTATCACAAGGACACGCTTCAATTTATGCTGCAGAAGACGCTTATGGCATCAAGCATCCATCTGGTGCACGTTTGGTGCGCAATCTTGTAGAAGGCGCACAATTTATGCACAGCCACATTTTGTGGTTTTATCAGCTATCAGCACTTGATTATGTAAACCCACTAAATGCACTCAATGCTGATATCGAAGAAACCTACAAGGTGGCGCAGCAAAATAATCTTGCTGTAGCAGATTTTGGTGCTATACAAGAGCGCTTGCAAACTTTTGCAAGCAACGAGCAATATTCATGGCTTTCTGGTGGCTGGTTTATGGACGGTCAAGCACCTGATGCTTATAAGCTATCTCCTGAGCTTGACTTGATTGCTACCGCTCACTACATCGAGGCCATTGATATGCAGGCAACAGCAGATGAGATTGCTGCTTTAATTGGTGGCAAGATGCCTCATATTATGAGTTCAGTTCCTGGTGGAACAACCTTTGTTCCTAATTACGAGAAACTTGATGACATTATTTTCCGTGTTAACAAGCTTCAAAAATGGGTAACAAATACAATGATTCCAGATGCTATTGCCATTGCAAAGGTTTACAAAGATGACCTTGTAAAAATTGGTAATAATAACCATGGCAACTTTATGGCATATGGCGTTTTTGATGTAGATAGCTATGAGCGCAAAGATCGCTATTTCCCATCTGGTGTTGTTCGCATTAAAAATGGTTCTTTGAGTTTGGAAGATTTTGACATTGACAAAATCACAGAAGAGACAACCCATGCCTATTATGCAGACAATGGAGAGGCATTGCATCCAACAAAGGGTGTAACAGTTGCTCCTGAAACCTTCCCAGGTTATTACAAAAACGAGGCAACAGAAGAAGTCAACGACAAATACACTTGGTCAAAGGCTCCTCGCTACGATGGTCAGCCAATGGAGGTAGGTCCTCTAGCTCGTGTATTAGTAGCTTACATGACAGACATTGATAGCGATAAGGATAATTCTTCTAGCATCAGCAACATTAAGAGCATGGTTGCATCTGTGCTTAAAGGTCTTGACTTGCCTGTTGATGACTCTTCTATCGTGGCGCTCAACAGCGCACTTGGTCGTCTTGCAGCACGTCCAATCGAGGCAGCAGCCGTTACCGATTGCATGTTGCAATGGCTTGGCGAGCTCATGATTTTAATGGAGCAAAATAAAGACGAAAACCAAAACCTTTGGTTTACCGATCGTGTTCGCGATACTGGAACAGGTCAAGGTGCGTGGGAGGCTCCACGTGGTGCTCTTTATCATACTATGAGCATTGAGGGCAATCATATTACCCACTACCAAGCAATTGTTCCTTCTACATGGAATATCTCTCCACGCGATGCAAAAGATGTTGCAGGTACTATTGAGCAGGCTTTGATTGGCTGCCCAATTGACAACCTAGAGGCACCAATTAATGCGCTTCGTGTTGTGCATGGATATGACCCATGTATTGCTTGTGCAGTTCATTTAGTAGAACCAAAGACAGGCAAAGAGTTCCGAGCCGAGACGAGTCCTTGGGGAGGTCGATAAAAATGGCAGAAATCGCACACTACAAAGAAATGCATCCATGGCCTTTCCAGCTTACACACTGGATCAACCTCGTTGCCATGATTTTGCTCATCCTTACAGGTATCGAGATTCACTATCCTGTTTTGGGTGGCGTTATGGGTCTTGCCCGAAACCTTCACATTTTCTTGGGCTTTGTCCTGATTATTAACTGCTTGGCACGTATTGTGCTTGCATTTATCATCAAGAGCTCTCCAATTGGCGGAACACGCGAGACAGTGACAGATTATTGGAACTGGCTGCCTCAAAAATACAACCGTCACCAATTGGGCGCTTGGATTAAGTACTATACCTTCTTCAAGAAAGATCATCCTCTTTCTGCAAAGCTTGGTGTTCCTCAAAAATTGTCCTACCTGCTTATTGCTGTAGCTATTTTGTTCATGGGATACACTGGTTTTTGCTTGTGGGATACAACAGCAGCTGTGCCATTTTTTGCAGGGTTTACCAGCCTTGTTGGTGGTCTCATGAAGATGCGCATCATCCACTATTTCATGATGTATTTCTTCATCTGCTTTACCATGATTCATGCTTACCTTGCTTTGATTGATGGTGCTGCACTCCCACGCTTGATGTTTTTCAACAAAGAGACTGGCGGTTACACCCAAGATCCAAAGACTTGGCACTTTAGCGGCTATGACTCTTTAGGAGAAGATGATGCTGACCAACTAAAAGCAATTCGTGAGCTTGGCGGCGGCGTTCCTGAAGAAGAAGATGCTGACGGAATTGCCGAAGCTAATGTCGATGGCGAGACTGCTGAGGGTGCTGCTAAAGCTGAATAGGGCGCTGGTAATTGGTGGCGCTGATTATGGTGGCGGCAAGATGTTGCCAACAGCGGCGTTAATTATGGCGAACACCACGGTGGTTTTAGCAACTAATACTGGCGAACGCCTCGGTGGCGTCGAGCGCTAGAAAAGCTAGAAAAACTAAAGCCCGCACCTTCACAGGCGCGGGCTTTTTTATGCTGTGAATTAATTTCCCATGCTTAAAATAGCGTTAATTGTACCTTTTATTGCTTTTCCTTTTTTTTCTTAGTTTTCCTATTCTTTCCTAATTTTTCCTTTTCAGCATTTTCTCTTTAAAAGACCTAGTAAGAGAAACTCAACTGACATCCCTTGCTT
>CAVEKR010000124.1:0-4660 GCA_963616365.1 Bacteroidaceae bacterium | reverse complement strand
CAACAAGCGCAACAAGCGCAATAAGCGCAAAGCATTTTTTCCATTTTGAGCAGCGAATATCCAGCAATTGACCAGCAATTTTCCAGCGGTTATCCAGCAATTCTCGAAAAAATGCAATTTTTGCAAATTTTGGTGTCGAAAAGATGCAAAATGCTCTAAAATAAGTGTCGAAAAAATGCATTGTTGCACGTAGACCATATAATGTAAATTGAGCGTGTAAGACACGCATTTTAGCTTGCTTAACGTATGAAATATTATTCTAGGAGACAGTTTTGCTAAAACGAAAAATGCTAGAGTTTCTCCGCAAATGGCGCAAAACCCATGTGCAAGAATGCCTGCTTATAAATGGTGCTCGTCAAGTTGGCAAGTCATTTGTTGTGGATACTTTTGGAAGATCTGACTATGAAAGTTTCATTTCAATTGACTTTGTCAAAAATCCTGAGTTAAAAAGCATTTTTGACGAATCGCTTTCTCCAGAAGATATCTATTCGCGCATGACATTGCTCATACCAAACATCCAGCTTATCCCAAATAACACTTTGATTTTTCTTGATGAGATTCAAGAATGTCCCAAAGCTCGTTCCGCTTTTAAATACCTTGCACAAGATGGTCGTTTTGATGTTATAGGCTCAGGTTCTTTGCTCGGAGTGCGTTTTGCCGAGCTTTCAGATGCGCCATCGCTTCCTGTAGGCTATGAGAGGCAGATTAATATGCGCCCGCTTGATTTTGAAGAATTTTTGTGGGCATGTGGATACGGAAAAGATTCGATTAATGCCTTGCACAGCTTTCTTCAAAACATGCAGGCAGTCCCCCAAGTTGTTCACCAAAAAATGATGCATTACTTGCGCCAATATCTAGCGATTGGCGGAATGCCCGCTGTTGTCCAATCTTTTGTATCAAGTGGTTTTGATTTTGCTGTGGCACATAAACAGCAGGTCATGATACATGATTTGTATTTGGATGACATTGCAAAGTATGCAAATTCAAGTGAGCGTCTAAAGTCGCGTTCGTGCTATTTATCGCTTCCGCGCCAGCTGGCAAAAGAGAACACCAAATTCCGTTATGCTGTAGTTGAAAAGCGCGGCAACGCGCGCAAATTTGAAGGCAGCATTGATTGGCTGGTTGGCGCCGATATGGTCTTGCCTTGCACGGCAGTTTCAACTCCGCAGTTTCCCCTCGTTTCTTATGAGCAGCCAAACAAGTTCAGGCTGTATGCAAACGACACGGGTCTTTTGATGACAATGTATGATTTCAAGATGAAGGCTGCGATTGTCAAAAACACGCTGGCAGGACCTGCAAAGGGCGGCTTGTATGAAAATCTTGTTGCAAGCATGTTGGCGCACAAAAATATACCGTTGCGCTACTGGATGTCTCAAAACGCAAAGCACGAGATTGAGTTTTTGGTTGACGGGGATGCAAGCGTTATCCCGATTGAAGTTAAAGCAGGTAGAGGCGCGTCTGCTTCGCTCAACGCAATATTGGAGCGAGAGGATATTTTGCTCGGCTACAAGCTAATAGACGGCAACATCGGACAAGCAGGCAAAAAGCTTACTCTGCCTCTATATATGACCATGTTTTTGTTTGAGGATAAACTTTAAGATTATAATTTTCATGGCGAACACCCCTGTTTGCCCATACGGTTTTCATGGCGTGCCTCCTAGCCACACGGGGGCACGCCATTATTATTGGTATCGCCGTCTATTAACCGTCTACTAACCGTCTATTAACTCATGCAAACCGAATTTGTCTACCAGCATTTGGCTATCGATATGCTAAAATGTATACATGTTTACAAACTTTGATTTATGGAGTATGTTATGACAACGCAAGTAATGTCTGCACGAGTTGATGCAGATAAATTGAAATATGCTAATCAATTAGCACAAAGGGAGTGCGGAATGTCCTTTGCAAAATATTGCGGGAGTATTCTTCTTGACAATGTTTATAGCAAACGCAACTTACCTTTGCAAAAACAGGATAAGGACAAAGACCGCAAACGTCGTCTTACAGCTTTACAAGAGATTCGCGAATTTGCGCAATCGGCTAAAGACACAAGGGCTGCTAGTTTAACTGATGAAGAGGTTAAAAGAATCCTCAGAAATCGAGACATATAATGCGAATACTCTTAGATACAAATATTATTATAGATGCTTATCTTGCTTTGCGCCCCTGTCATGAGTATGCAAATATTTTGCTTGAAGAATGTGAATTTGCCAAGGTAGATATTTGTGTTTGCGCTCTCTCTTTGAAGGACACTTATTATGTTTTATGTAAAATCAAACCTGAAAACGAAGTCAGAAAAGCTATTTCAAATCTCTTTGAACTTACAACAATTTTAGGTGTTGATGATGAAATTTTAAAAAATGCAATTTCAAGCAACGAGCCTGATTTTGAAGATGGAATTATTCGTGCATGTGCTGAAAACAACAAAATTGATTTTATCATTACTCGTGATAAGGCTGCTTATCAAAATTCTTGGGTTTCTAGCATGGACTCAAAGGCATTTTGTGAACATGTTCTTAGGGGTAAGAGCAGCAAAAAAAAGCAGCTGATTTAATAAAAGTGACTGATTTAATAATGGCGAACACCCTGCGCGCTTCACAGTCAAAAATAATGACGAACGCTCCTGTAGCAAATGCCAAGCTTTCATGGCATGCTTCCTTGCCGCACGGGTGTTCGCCATTAAATAAAGCAGTTAGATGATAGTCGCCTGCGAGAGCACTTAAAAATGGCGTCATAAGAGCAGCTAGAGGAGGGGCGTCATGTATAGTGGGAGGTAGGTTATCCCGTCTTGTTCTTTTAGATCCGCTGCATGTAGGACGTATGGCACGTTTGTTTGTTTTTCAAATTTTTTGATGAACTTGCGCAAAGAGCTCAAGGTATAGTTTTTTCCAGATTTGACCTCGATTGGAGAAATGTTTTTTCTGGAGCTAATCTTGCTTTTGGCAATCAAAAAGTCAATTTCCATGCGCTCAGCAGGATCTTTTCTAGATGACTTTGAGTAGAAATAGAGTTTGTGATCGCTTGCAGCAAGCATTTGCGCTACCATGTTCTCGACAATCATCCCCTTGTTGATCTCGAGTTTATCAAAGAGGAGCTTTTTGTAAATTTCTTGGCTTGCTATTCCGTTTTCGTCAAAAGAATGGCTGATGAGCAGCCCTGTGTCTGCCATGTAGCATTTTAGCGTCAAGCGCTCCATGTTAAGTCTCAAGCCGATAGTTGGAGCTGTGCAATTAAAGCAAATGTTTGCAATCATGGCATCGGAGAGCCAAAAAAGTGCGTCATCATAATCTCTTAGGCGAGCATCTTTTTTAAGAGAAGATAACTTGAACTTTTTGTCGTGTTTTTGGAGCTGAGCAGGGAGTTCGTCAAAAATCTGCTGCACTTTTAGCGCGTATCGCGCAGCGTGCTTTGCAATATCTGCCCTGTATAACTCGAGTATTTCTCGCTTTGTTTTATCGACATTATTAAAGTCATGCGTTGCAACGTATTCTTTGATAGCTTGTGGCATCCCGCCGACAATCATATATTGCCGCAGGTAATCCATTGCCTTACGGTGCAGACTTTGCCCAAGTGGCTTTTTCTTGTCAAAACATTCCTTTATAAACGGCATGAGCAATTCATTGCCCAAAGCCCACAGAAATTCTTCAAAATCAAAAGGATACATCTTGAGGTGGTCTTCTTCAGAAGGAAGCAAAATATCTTTTGTGTTTTCTTTAATTGACATTAAAGAACCAGTTTCAAGAAAATCATAACGACCATCTTCTACAAGGTATTTTATGGCAGTTCTTGCACGCGGACACATTTGCACCTCATCAAAAATAAACAGCGTGTCGCGCTCATAAAGCTTGACATTGTAATGCGTTGAAAGATGCATAAACAGACTGTTCAAATCATCCAAATAGATGTCAAAGAGCTCTGTAACCTTTTTAGGCGCTTTGTTAAAATCAATCAAAACATGGGTTTTGTAACATTGTTCTGCAAACTTTTTTGCAATATAGCTTTTGCCCACACGCCTTGCGCCGTCAATAAGCAGTGCAGTTTTACCTGCGCTTTTGGTCTTCCAGTTTAGGAGTTTGTCGTAAATTTTTCTTTTCATGGTCTTTGCTTTCTTTTTTGTGGTCGGGCGGTTGCGCGGAGCTTCTTTTTGTGGTTGCGCGATTGGTTAGTTGCTTGGTTAGTCGCGCGGCGCTTGCTTTTTGCTTGTGCTGTCTTTAGCGCACCTCCATCAACTTATTTGCCCGCTATTAGTTTGTGCGCCAGTTTTCAAACTCTATACCTGTTATTTTACACGAAATCAAGATTTTTGAAAGCACAAATTTACACGTTTTCAAGATTTTTTACACGCTGATTTTACACGTTTTCACGATTTTTGAACTCTTCAATTTACACGTTTTCAAGATTTTTCACTTCAAAAGAATATTTTTGGCGAACACCCTGCGCGCTTTACAGTCAAAAATAATGGCGAACACTCCTGTTGTTTTTGTTGCTGTTCTCACGGCGAACACCCCTGTTGTTTTCATGACGAACACCCTGTTTGCCCCACGCGGTTTTCATGACGAACACCCCAGTGGCAAATGCTAAGCTTTAATGGCGTGCCCCCTTGCCACAAGGGTGTTCGCCATTAAAAGACGCTCGTAAGCTACACGGGGGGCACGCC
>CAVEKR010000123.1:0-4662 GCA_963616365.1 Bacteroidaceae bacterium | reverse complement strand
CTCCAATAGCAACAACAACGACGGCCCCAGCAACAACAACGACAACAGCACCCCCAACAACTCCAGCAACAGCAACAGCGCCCCCAATAACAACGACAACTCAGCAAACAACCCAGATAACAGCTCAAACGACTCTAGCAGCCAAAACGGCGCATTCAGCGAGAAGTCCAATAAAGCACTTCTCTCCAACATACCGATTTGCGTTTTGATTGTTGACAGCAATTCGACCATAACAGTTTCTTCAAATAGCACAGCAACTATCCCAGTTTCTACGCGCGCAGACGTTGTTTCTGCAGTTCTTACCCAAGACAAAAAGAGCGGGACGCTGCCAACTTATGGGCTTTATTACCAAATGAGCGACACAGGCTCTGACAAGCGGATTGCTCTTGCAGATATCTCAGACATGAGAGAGCAGATAGTCAGCCTTTTTGCCACGCTTTTTGTTGGCTGGATTGCCCTGCTAATCGCTGTTTTTATAATCAGCTTCTTTTTGGCGCGATACGTTTCAAAACCAGTGCAGCGCGCATGGGATGACCAGCAGCGATTTATTGCAGATGCAAGCCACGAGCTAAAGACTCCTCTAACCGTTATGCTTGCAGACACCTCTATTTTGCAGGCAAATCCTGAAAAAACCATTAGAGAGCAGCACGCGTGGGTCGACAGCATTCAGGTAGAAGCCCAGCGCATGCAACAGCTGACAGAAGACATGCTCACGCTGGCACAAGCAGACGCGGGCGTGGACATCTCGCAGATAAAAGCCAATATTGACTTTAGCCAAACCGTGCAAGGTGTGGCGCTGCAATTTGAAGCAGTTGCATTTGAGCGCGGTCTTAACCTGCAGGGCAACGTTGCAAATGACTTACACGTTATTGGCGATGAGCGCAGGCTCGAAAGCCTCGTAAAAACCCTGCTAGAAAACGCTTGCAAATACACTACCAAAAATGGAACCATCTCCTTAACGCTCGAAAAATCAAAAAACAATGCGCTGCTTAGCATTCACAACGACGGAGAGCCGATCCCTCAGGCAGACCTCCCGCACCTTTTTGACAGATTTTATCGCTCGGATAAGGCACGCACAAGCGAAGAAGCAAGCGCAAGCTTTGGGCTTGGGCTATCCATTGCTAAGGCAACCGTCGAGGCTCACAGCGGAGAAATTTCTGTTAAAAGCGACCAAAGCGGGACAACGTTCATAGTAAAAATTCCTCTTGCAAAAGCAAATTCTAAGCCGTCAAATAAACAATTAGTAAAAGAAGTGGCAAAACAAGGCAAAGAAGCCCAAAAACAGTCTAAAATATTACAAGGTTAATTTTTTAGATTGGAGTTATTAAAATGGCTGTTGTCATAAATGAAGAAGAGTGCATTGCCTGTGCTGCCTGCGCAGATGCGTGTCCGCTAGAGGCTTTAAGCGTTGATGACGTAGCAAAAGTTGACGAAGAAACCTGCATTGAATGCGGCGTTTGCGTCAGCACTTGCCCCGTTGAAGCGCTGTCATTATAAAAATTTTTCGCACATCAAACCCAATTTTGACAAAATTTTCCTGAGAATTTTGTACTAAATTTGAAGGAATTTTGTTGAGATTGTGCAGGTGGCTTTACGCACAAACAGGTGGCTTTGCACATCTTGCGTAATTTTTAGCATGGCGAACACCCTGTTCGTCTGCAGCATTTTTTGCATGGCGAACACCCCTCTCGCATGTAGGCTTTTGCGTAAAAATTTGCGTACGGCGCATGCAGAGTCAAAACGCAGTGTGGTGTTCGCCAAATAAATGCGCACACTAGACGTGCAAGCGCACAGCACAAACACAACGCGCACAGCACACATACACTGCGCAAATATGATGCGCGCAGCAAAAAAATTAACTTGCGGGCGTGGCGGAACGGCAGACGCGCTGGCTTCAGGTGCCAGTGAAGTTTAACTTCGTGGAGGTTCAAATCCTCTCGCCCGCACCAACTTCAAAAACTGAAAAAGACTCAGAAAGGTTTATTATGGCTGACAAAAAAACTAATTCTCAAAACAATGATCTGAGTCAATATTTTGGTGCATATAGCGGCTATGACGAGAGTTATTACGAACACTTTAACGTAAAGCGCGGTCTGCGCAATTCTGATGGAACAGGCGTCGTAGCGGGGCTTACTTCTATTTCTTCTGTTCATGGATATTTAACTGATGAAGGCGTTAAGATTCCTGATGCTGGACGGCTTACGCTGCGCGGATACAATATTGTCGACTTTATAGATGCGGCCGTAAAAGAAGAACGTGCTGGGTATGAAGAGCTGGCATATCTTTTGTGGACTGGGCGTTTGCCGCAAAAGGAGCGCCTGAAAAAATTCCAGGAAGCAATTGATTCTTATCGCGACTTGCCAAACGGCTTTGTAAGCAATCTTATAATGAATTTTCCTTCAGAAAACGTTATGAATATGATGGCGCGCAGCGTGCTCATGCTTTATGCGGGCGACAAAAACACAGAAATTGACAAGATTGATGCGCAGCACGAGCTGCAAATTGCAACGCAGATGTTAAGCCAGCTCCCGCGCATTGCTGTTCTTGGCTATCTAGCGTATCGCAAGCGATTTACAGATGGCACGCCAATGTACATTAACCCTCCAAAAATGGGGCTTTCAACTGCAGAAACAATACTTTATATGCTGCGCCACAATATGGAGTGGACTGAGGAAGAAGCGCGCATGCTTGACATTATGCTTATGTTGCATGCCGAACACGGTGGTGGCAATAACTCCACCTTTACAGTGCGCGTTTTAAGCTCGAGCGGCACAGATGCATACAGTGCTTATGCTGGAGGAATATGCTCGCTCAAAGGTCCTAAACATGGCGGAGCAAATGCAAAAGCCATGGCGTTTCAAGCAGATCTTATGAAGAACGTTTCTGATTGCACAGACGAAGGTCAAGTGGCAGACTACCTGCGAAAAGTCCTACACAAGCAGGCTTTTGATAAAACGGGCTTAATTTATGGCATGGGTCATGCGGTTTATACCAAGTCCGACCCGCGCGCGCTTATATGCAAACATTACGCTCAAAAAATGGCTGCTGGCACTAAGTACGAGGAACAATTCAAGCTCATAGATACAATAGAGCGCCTTACCCCTCAGATATTTTTGGAGGAGAAAGGCTCGACAAAAGAAATTTGCGCCAATATAGACATGTATTCTGGCTTGGTTTATACCATGCTAGGAATACCAGAAGAGCTGTTCACCCCTATTTTTGCCGTGGCGCGCATGGCAGGTTGGGCAGCACACCGTTTTGAAGAACTTGTCGAAGGCAAACGTATTATTCGCCCTGCTTATAAATCCATTTACGAAAAACGCACCTATGTTGCGCTCAAAGATCGTGAAAAATCAATGGCAGAGCAAAAGCGTTCAGATTTGCCCGAGCAAGAAGAAACATATAATGATTAGTTTCTGCAGATAGAGCGTGTGCGTAAATAGGGCGCGCGTATTTACATGCAGGCAAACAAGCGTGTACTTGCACGCGCCCCAACGAGCATGCGTGCTTGCGCGCGCCAACTAGCGCGCATTTGCACACACGCATGTTCTAAAGAAAGGACCGAACATGATTGAAGATTATGATTTAAGCAGCATTGAAGGCAGAAAAGCCGCAGCTCATGCTGGCATTGAAAACAGAGAGATCTTTGAAGAAGCCAAAGAGATGCTCAAAGGCTCAAGCCGCAAAAAGCGCCAGCAAGCTGCATCGGTCTTTTGCTTTTTGTGTAAAGAGGACGTAGATGTTGCCAAAGATTATGCCGACGACATTGCAGATGCAATAAATCGCCCAGAAGACCAAACGCGCTGGAACACCCTAAACTCCCTTGATTTGCTGGGAAAAGCTGGGCTTCATTTTAAAGAGGACGTTTTTGAGGCAGCAGAAGATGCCATGTATGACGAGAACAGCGGCGTGCTGCGCCAAAGCGCGTTCCAGTTTTTTTGCGGCTATGCTTCTGCCAGCCGCGAGCACTCTGATGAGGTTTGGTCCTTGATTGATGAGGCTATCCAATGCTACCACGGCAATCAAGAGTTTAACGCCATGCTAACATCGCTGGTAGAGTTGGCTCAAAGCGACAGCATTTCTGATGAGGCTCTGCAAGGTCTTGCCACTCGCATGAAGTTTGACGCCGACTCCGCAAAAGGCACGCTGGGCATGCGCTCCCAGCAAATTGTTGACGCACTCAAGGCGCGCAATCTCGATTTTTTAGAAGATGAACCTAAAAAGAAAGATGAAGAAGACTAAGGCCAAACACCCTTTTATCTAGAATAAGCATTCCTAAACAAACTTGGGCAAACATAAACCTTCTAAAATAAGCCCAAGGTCAAGCCGTACGCCCCCTTAGCTCAGCTGGATAGAGCGTCTGCCTCCGGAGCAGAAGATCGCAGGTTCAAATCCTGTAGGGGGTACCATTTTTCTTGAAGGCTGCGGCAATACTATAATTTCAAACACTTTTCATGGCGAACACCACGGTGCTTTTTACATTTATCTTTTAAGCTGCACTTTCAGTGCTATAAACGCCTTTAATAACGTGCCCCCACAATACAAGCCATCATTCATAACAAGCATCTAAAACGCTTTTTGCAAGCGCATCAATAAGCAAATCATCGTCATTTAATGCCTCAACATGCACAAACTGGGGATTTTTTGTTCCAAAGCGCTCTG
>CAVEKR010000122.1:0-4665 GCA_963616365.1 Bacteroidaceae bacterium | reverse complement strand
AGCACCAGCGCCGAAGACAAAGAAAGCGCTGATAATACGCAAGAGGACAAAGGCTAGATTTATGCGACATTGCATGAACTTATATAGCGAGTTTTACGATAAGCTTTATAACAGGTTTTACAGATAGGGTGTGCAAGTTATATCAATGCCAACCCAATCAAAATACAATGTAGCCAATGCTGATCAAGTCGCAGTTGACAACATAGTTGCCAACTGCGACTTGTTTCAGTTAACAGCGCGCATTTTAGTGGCGCGAGGCATTGATACGCCCAAAAAAGTCAGGCAATTTCTAAACCCTTCTCTAGAGACAGATTGGCATGACCCAAAACTTATTCCAGGTCTTGTAGAGGTGGCTGACAAAATAGAGGCAGCTATAAGGCAAAATAAGCGCATTTTGGTTTTTGGAGACTTTGATGTTGATGGCATTAGTGCCACATGCATTGCAGTGCGCGGCTTGCGCAAGCTCGGCTGCCAAGCAGATGGTCTTATTCCTCATAGGTACAAAGAAGGCTATGCCCTATCCAAGCGCGCAATTGAGCGCGGTATAAATACTTTTCACCCAGATCTAATCATGACTGTGGATTGTGGCATTTCTTGTGCACTTGAGGTGCAAGAAGCCCTTGATTTGGGGTTGGAAGTTTGCATTACAGACCACCATGAGCCAGGAGAGCATGTTCCGCAAAACGTGCCCGTTGCAGATTGCAAGCTCGATAAAAAATGTCCCTCTTTTAATTTGGCAGGTGCAGGCGTTGCATTAAAATTGCTCGCGCTTTTAGGGCAGCGCTTTGGAGACCCGCATTTTTGGAAGCAATTTAGTGATTTGGCTGCTCTTGGTACTATTGGAGACATGATGCCGCTCCTTGGAGAAAACCGCGCCATTGTTGCAGATGGAATTTCTCGCATGAGAAAAACCCCTAGCGTGGCTCTAAAGGCTCTTGCAGGCATTTGTCATATGGAACTTCCAAAAATCACTGCTACAAACCTGTCGTTTTCTTTAATCCCGCGGGTAAACGCCTCTGGGCGCATGGGAGATGCAACAACTGCCTATGAGCTTTTGATGTGCGATGATGAGGCTCAAGCAAAGACTTTAGCAAAAAAGCTCGATTCAATCAACATGCAAAGACGCCAGGTAGAAGCCGAGCTTTTAGAGCAGGCAAATGCTCAGCTTGAGCAAAATCCGCACCTAGCAGATTATCCAATCATCATTGTTGCAGGCAGAGGCTGGCATGAAGGCGTAAAAGGCATCGTGGCCTCCCAAATTGCTCGCAAATACAAAAAGCCCGCGCTGGTCTTTACCATCCTAGACAATGACGAAGATGCCGCCGATAGCGCCGCTAATAATAATGGCGAACACCCGTCTGCAAGCGTCCAAAACAATGACGTTACTCAAAATACAAGCGGTGCTACCTTAGAAAACGCTGCCCCAGCTGCAGGCACTGCTCCAAACGAGTGTGGTGTTCGCCAAGAAAACGCTGCTACAAACGCAGACGCCGCCCTAGACCCAACAAACACCCAAGATAACCAAGAAATTGCCACCTCAGACTCAGCAACAAGCACCCAAGAAAACCAAGAGCCCCCAGCTAAAGAAAAAGTGATTCTTGCACGCGGCTCTGGGCGCAGTTTTGCTGGAATTAACTTATTTAAGCTTGCCTCAACTGCTGAGGATCTGTATGAAAACTTTGGAGGCCACAAGGCTGCAATTGGCATTACTTTGCCAGCTAAAGACTTGGATACGTTGCGTGAGCGGCTTTCAAAGACCATGGAAAATATTCCTCCAGAAGAATTTATCGAAAAACCCACAGTGGACACCTGCGTTCAAGTGCAAGAATGCACGCTGGAGCAGTTCAGGGAGCTTGAGAGGCTTGAGCCGTTTGGGTCTCATAATCCAGTGCCAAAAATGCTGATGAAAAATATTTTTATGGAGTATCGTCGTGAAATTGGCAAAACTGGCGGGCATTTTCGTTACGAGGCAACAAATGGCGTGGATAGGATTTTGGGAATTTATTTTAATGCCCCAAATATCGAAGAGCTTGTTAATTGCCAGCTACCTTGCGATGTTTTATTTGAGGCGCAGGTTGACGATTGGGCGGGCAAGTTTGAAGCCAAGCTTATGACCCGTGATATCATTGCTCACCAGCCAAATATTGCCCAGCCGCAAAGCGCTATTTCTTGTAGGGTGCAAGAGCTGTTCAAGTACGAAGAAGAGATAAAAGACACCAGCGAATACGCAGGAATTACCCACATGGCGCGTTTTAACACAAAGGTCGTGGGTGTTACTTTTGAAAACAGGCAGGCGGCGCTTCAGAACTTGGAGGCAGGCTCTGAGCTGCTGCTTATGCGAGAGCCCGAAAACGAATTTGACGCTCACGCCATTGCGGTAAAGACGCTTGAGGGCCTGCAGCTGGGCTACCTAAACCACAGGCTGGCACAGAGAATATCTCGCGTGATGGATGCGGGCATTCCTTATAGTGCAGCTATTAAGGCTATAACAGGAAGAGATGCCGCAAGGCTTGTTCAACAAAATTTTGGCGAACACCCCACTGGCGTTTCGTCTGCTGGCCAGGCAGGCGTGCCGTCTGCTGTTCAGGTGGGCGCGCCGTCTACTGGCGGCGCTAATTTTAATGGCGAACACCCTGTTGGCACTCCTTGCACTAGCGGTCAGGCACAATACCAGCCCAGCGGGCAAGCACAGAACCAACCTGCCGTTCAAGCCCAGCGCCAGCCTACCACCTTGGGTGTTCGCGATCCTGGAGTTGTTCTTCATGATTTGGGGGTAAACATTGTGGTCAGACGCGATGATCTTGATTTAGAGACAAACCCTGAAGAGGATAAGGCAAATGAAGAAAAGCTCTTGCGCGAGGCGCGCACAAAATGGGAAAACGTTGCTGCTAGTGACCTTGATAAGGCGCTAAGCAAAGAGCTTATAGGGGAGCATTCTTTGCATAGTGCGCAAGTTGAGTCTTTGACGCATTTGGCAATGCATAAATCGGTTTTGACCATTATGGCAACTGGCAGGGGAAAGTCCCTAATTTTTCATATGCATGCTGCAAAAACGGCGCTGCTTAAGAAAAAAGCTTCGATTTTTATTTATCCCTTGCGTGCTTTGGTGGCAGATCAGGCTCATCACTTAAAGCAATCCTATGCGCGTTTTGGCTTGGTTGTCCAAGTTTTAACAGGAGAAACAGACACGCAGGATAGGGCAGAGATTTATCAAGGCTTAAGTGAGGGAAAAATCGACGTCATTTTAACGACCCCAGAATATCTTTGCATACACGCAGATGAGTTTGCAAAAACAGACAAAATTGGTTTTCTTGTTGTAGATGAGGCTCATCATATTGCCCTATCAAAGGCAGGAAACAGACCTGCTTATGCTGGGTTGGACAAGGCGCTAAAAATGTTGGGCAATCCTCTTGTTTTGGCAGTAACAGCTACGGCATCAGATAATCAAGCTGCATGTATTTGCAAAACGCTTGGTATTGAAAAGCTGGTTATTGACTCAAGTGTTCGCGAAAATTTACACATTGATGATAGGCGCGATTTATACAAGAGAGAAGAATATTTGGCCTCCATTGTGGCAAGCGGCACAAAATGCATAGTCTATGTAAACTCTCGAGAAACATCCATGCAGCTAACGCGCATGCTTAGAAAACGCTTAGCCTTTATGGCTCCAAAGATTTCTTTTTATAATGCTGGGCTTTCAAAAAAAGACCGTGCAGCTATAGAAAAGGCTTTTAGAGCAGGAGAGCTCAGCTGCATAGTCTCTACCAGCGCTTTTGGAGAAGGCATAGATATCCCAGATATCGAACACGTGATTTTATTCCATCTTCCATTTAACTCAATTGAGTTTAATCAAATGTCTGGCAGGTGTGGAAGAAGCGGCAAAGATGCCTGGGTGCACCTGCTATATGGATATGCGGATGCTCGCATTAATGATAAAATTCTGGCAACATCAGCCCCTGGGCGCAATAAGATGGTGGCAATTTATTTGGCTTTGCGCGAGCAAGCAACAGAGGCGCAAAAAAACGGAGAGCTTTCTTTTAATGTTTCAAACGCAGAGCTTGCAAGTGATGCTACGCGCCTTGGTAGCAGGGTAAAGCTTGATGAGGCAAGCGTTTCTTGTGGAATTGCTGTTTTTAGAGAGCTCGGCTTTTTAGAGACCACAGGCAAAGGTCACGCGCGATACATCACCATGAAGGAGCACCCTGGGCGCATGGATTTGCAAGATTCTGTTCGCTATTGTGAGGGTCTTGACCAAATAGATGAGTTTCACGCATTCAAAAGATGGGCGCTAAAGGCAAAGTCTGATAAGCTATTGGATCGTTTTACTCATCCAATAACTCCAAAGCATCCTGAGAGTTTGATCTAGGGCTTTGAGAGTTTATTGCTAAAAGAAGAGAGCTACTAGATGGGTGCAGGTACTAAAAATAAAGAAACGAGCGGGGCGTTCGCCAAAAAAATAGAATCTTCAGGGCTTGCAGAAGCCGAGGTCATGCCCCAAAACCCCCAAATTGAGCAGGTCGGCGATGTTGCTCAAACGCAAAAAGGCGCGCAGGCAGATTTTGAAGATGGCTTTGACCAGCTTCTTGAAAAGACAAAAAGCTACCTTAATCAAGACGAACTTTCTGACTTAAAAAGCGCATACGAATTTGCGCGCAATGCTCATAG
>CAVEKR010000121.1:0-4674 GCA_963616365.1 Bacteroidaceae bacterium | reverse complement strand
TTCATTTGCTGAGACATGATTTCCTCCTTTAAGTCTCAACCCTTGCAGGCTCTTATTACCTGCAAGGGATTTGAACCTTTATAGTGTAAACAGAACCATCTTTTTCTTATCTTTTGCCTTTTGAGCAAGTTCTTCGATAGTTCCGTAATACATAATACCAGATTGGCAGTGATGTACACAGTTTGGAAGACGACCCTGTTCTGTACGATCTGCACAAGCATCACAAAGGTCTGTAGGAATTGGCACATATGTCCACTCCCAGTCGCCGTTGATGTTCTTGATAGGACCATACTCTGCACACTTGATACCCCACTCATTAGGAGCTAAGTGTAAATGCATTTGGCATGCAACTTCGCAAGAGTGGCAGTTTGTGCAATATTCATAGTCAATCATCAAACCATGAGTTGAACCTTGAGCATTGGCATCCGTGAAGTCTGCCCAATATCTAATACCATCAAAGGTACGATTCATTTCTTCAGCTGTAGGCATAATTTACACCCCCTCAAATCTTGTGAAATGGTAACCCTTAAGAGGCTTGGTAGTAATCTCAGCACTCATAGAGCAATCATTTTCTTCAGTGACTTTATAGCATTTGCATAAAGTGGACTTATAAGGAGCACCATAGTGTGTAGGACCATAAACACCCATAGTAGTAAGGTTATTGGCGTTGCAGTCAAATACACCATAAAGGCTTGGCTCTGCTGCTTCTCTTTCTGGGAACCACCAGCCGTGACGTGCACGAACGAGGTTAGGCAACAAGCCAGGAGCAATGTGTGCCATTTGCTTACACTTACCGCGTGGGTTTTCAAACCATACCCAATCGCCTTCTTTAATACCTTGCTCTTCTGCAATCTCAGGAGAAACATCAGCAATAGCAGTTGGGTGGAACTGGCGCATATGTGGCAATTGGCGATGCTCTGAGTGGAACAAACCAATGTGACGATGACCAGAAGTGTAAATGTATGGATACTCTTTATAGAGTTCAGGAGTACGATATGGTGACTCGTATGGCTCCATGTGATGTGGTAGTGGGTCAAAGCCCCAAACATCAAAGAGTGGTGAGTAGATCTCAAATCTACCAGTTGCGGTAACAAAACCAGGATTACCGTCTTCGCGGAGCAAGCCAGTCTCGTATTTACGATATTGCTCGTTCCAATCCCACCAGTCATAGACCTTTTTGGTGAGCTCATCGAAGGTGTAATCAACACCGTTACCTTCGTCTTGGATCATCCAAGTTAAGAAGTCTTCAGTGGTCTCAAATTGATCATAAAACTCTGGATTAAAGCGTTTGCCCATTGCCATAACGAGCTCTTCGTCAGATTTGCACTCATAGTAACGACCTGCAGAAGCAGTAATGGTGCGTAGTGGCTGCCACCAAGAACGATAAGAATCGCGCTCAACAGACATAGCCATTGGAAGCACGCAGTCAGCAAATGCAACAGCTGTTGGGGTTAGATAGTAATCTGCAACAACGGTGTATTTAACTTTCTTCCATGCTTTGTAAACACGAGGAGCATCGCCTGCCATGTTAGCAATTGGGTTAGTTTGCTCAACCCAAATGAGTTGTGGGCGATAAGGAACGCCTGTCTCCATAGCCTCAACCAAAAGATCAGGTGGAATAAATGGTGTATAACCAGCTTTGTGAATTGGAGATTGGCTTGTACCAATACGGCGGTCAAGCATTTCTTCAGAAATAAACTCAAGACCAGCACCGTATTTCTTAGATGAGTTATAAGCATAACGAACAAGCACGTTACCACCAGGAACATCCAAGTTACCGCAAATTGCGACCATGTCGTCAATTGCATTAGATGCTTCCATAGCAGAAATCTGCATGTCGATTGCAAGACCCCACTGGATACCAGCAGGTTTAGCATTTGCATACATGCGAGCAGCATCAATAATAAGTTGCTCGTCGCACCAGCAAATTTCAGCAACCTTTTTGGTTGGGTACTCTTTTACGCGCTCGACCAAAGAATCAAAGCCATAAGTCCAAGCTTCGGTCCACTCATGGTCATAAAGATCCTCGTTAATGATGACATTTAAGAAACCAAGAGCTAATGCGCAGTCAGTACCAGGACGAATCTGCAACCAAATATCAGCTCTAGAAGCTAACCAAGTTAATGCTGGGTCAATAACAACAAGCTTAGTTCCCATACGCATAAGGTCAATAAGCCAGTGACCAACATAACCGTCGCCGTTAGAAGCTAATGGTTGGTTTGCCCAAACAAATACAACCTCAGGGCGCACCCAAGACTCGCAATTATAGCGATCAGGATGCAATTGTGCATTGTCTAGAATCCAGCAGTCGCCTTCCTGCAATAAGTTTGCAGTCATGCGTGGCTGGTAGCATGAGTCGGCTGAGAGGAAGCCAAATGACATGTTTGGTGAACCAAAAGCGGTACGTAAAACCATAGCGCCTTGCCACATTGCGTTACGACCAGTACCAGATAGAGCAACAACGCCCTCTGGTCCTATGCCGCCAAACTCTTCTTTGATAATCTTACAGACATCGGCAAAGGCCTCTTCGATAAAGTCGAGAGCTTCATCCCAAGTAACACGTTTCCATTGATTGCTACCCTTTGGTCCGTCAAGAAGCATAGGCCACTTGATACGGTCATGGTTGTAAATTTGCTCAACCATGTTAAGGCAGCGCAAGCAAAGGCGTCCTTGGTTGTAGGCGAAGTTAGGATCGCCTTCCACTCTCTCTAGCTTACCGTCTTTGACATAGGTCAAAACACCACAACCATTGTGGCAGCCAGGACCTGTCCAGACGGAAGTTCGGGTTACTTCATAACCGTCTTCGTACCAACGCCAATCGGTCTTGTATAGATCTTTGTTGTACTCGTTAATCATGAATTCTGCCCTCCCTTTCTCTCGTGAGTGATAAATAAAAACACGGACAAATTCGTATGTTTCAAACCGAACTACTCAAAAACTGAAAGCCTTTAAGAAAAAGACTCCCTGATAGCCTTTTTCAAAAGAAACACGAGACACCCTCTCAGATAACATGCGCGCGTGTTTCTTATTAAAAACCTTTCGCTTTGTATAGCGCGGATAAAACCAAGTTAAATAAAGTTCACAAACTTATATATGTAAAAAGCAAAAGCTGAAGTTTGCAAACATAATACTTAAAGGGAAAAGCGCCAAGCATATGAAGGGCTTATATACACAAGGCGCTTAAACTTTAAGCTTTGACCTTAAAGGTCACTAAAGCAGCTTCTTATGCAGCTTCTTATGCGCCAGGAGCTTTTGGAGCACCTGGGGCTGCTGGAGCGCCTGGAGCACCTGGGGCTTTTGGAGCACCTGGTGCGCCTGGGGCACCTGGAGCACCTGGGGCACCTGGAGCTGCTGCGCCTGGTTGATCTGTACCAGCAGCAGCTTTTGCTGCTGCTAAGTCTGTGCCACATTTTTTACATTTGTCGAGCTCTGGTGGATTAAAGCTTCCACACTCAGGGCACTTCGTCATCATGTCGTCAAAAGATGGCGGTCTGAAGCACATAATTGTTCTCCTTACTATTGTCAACTCAACTTTTTTCGTATGAGCCTTAAAGTTTTCAGAGGTTTTTGAAACTTTTAATAGAGGCTTCAAAAACTGCTCTAGTATGAGCGTAAGAAAACTTACTTACTAAGAAACCTCATCTACTAAATTACTAAAGGCTTCAAAAGTCGCTCATACTTACATCATGCAAATACGAAACTTCCTCGCTACATTCGCTTACACAATATTTGCAGAGTGTGCGTTGCGCTTGCTGAACAAAAACTGTGGCAACGAATACGTATTAGTTGAATACATATTAGTGTGCTGCCGCAAATTTTGCGCTGCACGCGCATCTCGCGAATTGCAACGTATCAAATTTAGCTTTTGCAAAATAATTTATTTCAGTCATTGAGTACTAAAACTAGAATGAATTAGCTAATTCATTCCAAAAGTATGAGAGTAGTACTTTATTAAAAGAGCGCAGGTAAAAACATACATCTTTTGGAGAGTTAAACCACTGTACAAAAAAGTAAGCAAAAAAGTAAATTTAACTTTTGAGATTTCTTGATTATTTCAAGAAGGTTTTAAGGAATATCATACGTCCTAAAGAAAAACTGAGTTTTGTATGGCGAACGCCCCGCTCGCAGTTTTAAGGAAAATCATACGCCCTATAGAAAAGCTCGATAACACGTTAAAGACATGTTAAAGAGTGTACACAGCTCCGAACAAGGGAAAATTATATGTCTGGATGTGCTGCAAGCCACTCTTTAGAAGGAGGAGTATTACGCTCACATGGTAAATCTCCATGCTCATGCTTTGGAGATGTAGACTTACCACAAGGATAGGCACAAATCTTGCCGCTGTAATTACACCTTACAGGCTTTGGACGCACCTGCTCAGTCATATCATGGCCACACTTTTTGCATAGCAAGGTCTCCCCTGCAATAATATGTGGTCTTTCAAATATAGTGGTTTCTCCGCACTTGGGACACTTACCTGACTTCATTGGTGCAGGTTGGCACTTTCCGCACATAGGGTTGCATATCCAACATCCTCCAGCCATGTTTTTTCACCTCTCTTAAATCCAAACCTATAAAACCTTAGCTTATACTAGTTAGCCACGTCTACTTCTAAATTCTAAGTTTCCACTAATTGTATCTGTCTAATAAAAGCGCAGTTCAAATATGCTAGGG
>CAVEKR010000120.1:0-4678 GCA_963616365.1 Bacteroidaceae bacterium | reverse complement strand
AAAGGCATATCCACTAATCTGTTTGGCTTGTTTATTGGCGAACACACTGGTAGGATCGCTGTCATTTTTATTGGCGAACGCACTGGTAGTATCGCCGTCATTTTTGTCAACAGAATCGCCAGCGGGGTGTTCGC
The DNA here is from genome assembly GCA_963616365.1 of Bacteroidaceae bacterium. Classification (GTDB taxonomy): domain Bacteria; phylum Actinomycetota; class Coriobacteriia; order Coriobacteriales; family QAMH01; genus CAVAWX01. The sequence goes on along the minus strand of CAVEKR010000120.1, from coordinate 4,544 downwards.
CATGAAAATTATCAGAAGAACCATCACATAAGCTGTCAAAAGAACTGCTAGAAGAACCATCAACGACCACGATGTCTGCGGCACATTTTCTCAAGCTTTCTTTGTCTATGTATTCGAGCGCGTTTTTGCTTATGATGGCACAAGAGTTAGGCTTCATGTGGGCAAAGACGTTGGACTTTGCCTTGCAATATGCCTCAAATGAGCCATGCCAGCTCAAGTGATCTGGGGTGATGTTGAGCAAAATTGCCACATCTGGCGCAAAACGCGCAGTTGAAGCCAGCTGAAAAGATGACAGCTCTGCCACGATTATGTCATCTGTGCTGCGAGTGTTAACCGCCTCTAGCACTGTCTTGTCTTGGGTGTTTCCGCAAAGGGCAACGCCCTTGCCACAAAAGTGCAGTATATAAGAGGTCAAGGCTGCCGTGGTTGTTTTTCCGTTGGTGCCAGTTATGGCAATCCAATTTTTAGGAGACAGCCTCCAAGCATATTCTGGCTCGCTGATTGTCTCTTTTGCGTGCGTTTTACCTGCTAGATAAAAGTCGCTGTTTTCAGAGATGCCAGGACTTGGAATGCAGATGTCAAAGTTTTTGTGCGCGTCTTTATCGCATGTGGCTTCCTCCTGCACGTCAGCACCTTGCGTACCGTTATTTTGCGCGCTGTTATCATGCGTGCTTTTATCGTGCACGCCTTCTTCCTGCACGCCAGCAGATTGTACAACATCGCCGCACACATCTTCGCTATAAATGACATCTATGCCACGCTCTTCTAGCTCAGCGCCGCGCGCCCTGTTTTGCTCACTGTCTTTACCTGCATAAACTACGACCTCATGCCCAGATTTTTGGGCATAAAACGCCATCGTTTTTCCAGTAACTCCAACTCCTAAAACACAAATGCGCAAAATGTAAACTCCCTTACTGCCGAGCTACCTCGAAAAAACAAAGAACAGCGCAAAGCCTAGAGCAGCAAAAAGTCCTGCCACAATCCAAAAGCGCATGGCGACCTTTGTCTCCGATTGGCCTTTTTGTTCGTAATGATGATGAAGCGGCGCCATCAAAAAGACGCGCTTGTGCGTGCGCTTGAAGTGAACGACCTGTATTACCACAGATAGAGCCTCGACAATAAAGATGAGGCCGATAATCAGGCTGAAAAACTCTGTTTTTGTCATAACGGCCAGACCTGCAAAAGCGGCGCCTAGCGCCAAAGAGCCAGTGTCTCCCATAAAAATCTCTGCAGGATAGCAATTAAACCACAAAAATCCCAAGCAGGCCCCAGCTGCGGCAATGGCAAAAATCGCCAAATTGAGCTGGCTTGTTACATAACCAATTGCACACATTGTAATCATTACAATCATGACGGTTCCGCCTGCTAGACCATCAATTCCATCAGTCAAATTGACAGCATTTGCCATTCCTGCCATGAGCAAAAAGACAAAAAAGACATAAAGCCACGGAATTTTAAAGCCCGCAATGTCAGTGGTCAAAATGCCAAGGTCAATCTCGTAATTGCAAATTGGAACGGTAATTGTTGGCTCTATCTCCAAAAAGTTTACCGCTATCAGGCAAAATCCAACAGAAATAATGGTCAAAGCTATCATTTTTTGATACGGCTTTAGCCCCAAAGAACGTTCTTTGACCACTTTTGAAATGTCGTCGATAAAACCAAAAAAGCCAGTAAGAAGCGTTGCCGCCAAAACAAGGAGCAGCCGAGCGTCTGGCATGTCAATGACAAAGATAGAGATGGTAATCACAACCAAAATGATAATGCCGCCCATGGTGGGTGTTCCCTGCTTGATCAGGTGGCCTTGAGGCCCATCGGCTCTGACCTGCTGACCAATTTGGCGCACCTTGAGCAGGCGGATAAACAACGGCATCAAGATAATTGTCAAGGCCAGCGCCACGACAAAAGTCAAAAACACTTGAAATGAAGGATATGCTCTAAAAAATCCAAACATATATTTTTACTCAGCTCCTATTTTTCTTCAATCATCTTCTCAAGTTCCATCACGCGCGACGCCTTAAGCAATACAATATCATTAGGCTCTAGCTGCTCGTTTAAATACTTGCTTGCATCTGCGCGCTTTTCAAAACATTGGACAGCACCACTTGGCATACCAGCCTCAATTGCAGCACTTCCAATTTCTGCAGCCAAAACTCCAACACATATTAACCTATCTATTTTACACTCAAAAACATGCATTCCAACTTGACGATGAAGCTCAAACTCAGCTGCACCAAGTTCTGCCATATCACCTAAAACAGCATAGCGCCTGCCTGTGCATTTCATGTGTGCTAGCGTGTCAAGCGCTTCTTTCATTGCAGCTGGGTTTGCATTATAAGCATCATTTAAAAAGGTAGCACCGCTTTTAGACTTAACTATTTGCATACGCATATTTGTGGGGCATGTAGCCTTTAGACCAGCGATAATCTTTTCTGGAGACATCCCCAAATACTGCCCTACAACAGCTGCAGACAAGGCATTTGACACACTGTGTTTTCCAGGAACGTTTAAGTGCACCTCGTACACATGAGATGTATCCTTAAAGTGAATATCAAAAGTGCAGCAAGCATTATCTGCGGTTTTAATATTTTCAGCCCACACATCGGCCTTATCTGACAAGCCAAAACTGCGCTTTTCAACACCGCGTTCGCCAAGATTAGAAACCTCACACACAAAATCCGCATACTCATCATCTGCATTATAAATTGCCAAGCCGTCCTTTTTAATACAGTCAAAAAGCTCTGCTTTTGCCTCGGCGATTTTTTGCTGAGACCCCAAAAGCTCCATGTGCGTTGTTCCCACGTTGGTGATAATTCCAATGCTTGGGCGAACAACCTCTGCAAGGCGCCCAATTTGCCCGAGGCCTCGCATTCCCATTTCTACCACCAAGGCCTCGCAATCCTTATCCGCAGATAAAATGGTTGCAGGAACGCCCAGCTCGTTGTTGTGGTTTCCAATTGTGGCACAGGTCTTGAACTGCTGTTGCAACACATTTGCCACAAACTCTTTGGTAGAAGTCTTTCCAGCAGAACCCGTAATGCCTACTACGACGGCGTGCAGCTTTTGACGCCACCATCTAGCTAATAACGAACACGTTGCTATGCCGTCCATGATAACTATAATTGGGCACATAAACTCAGCAGCCATGGTCTTGGTCGAAAGCTCGGGCTCTCTGGTGCACAAAACACAGCCAGCACCAGCACTTATGGCGGCTTCTATATAGTCGTTGCCATCGACGCGCTCGCCTGGCATGGCAAGAAAAATGTTCTTTGGCTTGACCTCTCGTGAGTCCCAAACAAGACCCTTGAACTGCAATGACTTGCAGGCGTCATCTGCATATATGCTTCCGCCGCATACCGCCTTGTCAAGTGTCTCTAAATCAATCTCTACCATAATGCATCAATTTCCTTTTTAGCTACTTGTCTGTCGTCAAATGGGAGTTTTTCCGTTCCTACAATTTGATAGCTTTCGTGCCCTTTGCCACATATTAGTATGGCATCTCCGCTTTGTGCCAGCTTAAAGGCCTTATGAATAGCTTTTGCCCTATCGGGTTGGACGAACACCTTGCTAGTGGGGGCAGCATTGGCAGGGGCGGCATCAAGTTTGGCAGGGGCGGCATCGTTGTTTGGTTTGACGAACACCACATCAGCATTGCCTACCTCAGCTTTAATGCCATCTAAGATTTCTTCGATAATTAAATTAGGGTCTTCTGTTCTTGGATTATCAGATGTAACAACTACCTTATCTGCCAAAAGAGCGGCTTTGCCCATTTTTGGACGCTTGTCTTTATCTCTATCTCCACCGCAACCAAAAACGCAAATAACCTGCCCTGGTGTAACCTCTGCCAGCGCAGAAATTGCCTTTTGCAAGGCATCTGGGGTGTGAGCATAGTCAACCAAAACGCCAAAGTTTGGCTGCTTGCCATCTGTTCCGCGCACGCGCTCCATTCTTCCTGCCACCTGTGGAGCACTTTGTAATCCCTTTGCAATAGTTTCTGGATCAAAACCTAAAGCAACACAAATACCACTTGCAACAAGGGCGTTTTCTACATTAAAGCGCCCCACCAATGGCAGCTCAAATTCAATTTCTTTTTTACCGCAAAAATCAATTGTCAAAAGTGTGGTGTGCGGAGCAAAAACAGCGCGTTGCAAATGAATGTCGCTTTCTCTAGAAGCTCCAACCCTTATCACTTCATGACCTGCATCTTTGCAAATTTGAGCAAGCTTTTTGCCATATTCGTTATCAATGCAAATAACACGCTTATCAACATCAAAATCAGTAAAAAAGGCCGCTTTAGCAGCAAAATAATTTTCCATCGTTTTATGATAATCAAGATGGTCTTGAGTCAAATTGCTAAAAGCAGCAACTGCAAAATGCGTGTGCGCAATGCGTCCCAAACTAATAGCATGACTTGAGACCTCCAAAGCAACAACTTCCACACCTGCATTTTGCATTTCATAAAGCAGCTCTTGTAAATCTCTGCTTTCTGGAGTTGTGCGCAAAGATGGACGCACCTCGTCTGCTACATGAACCTCTACTGTGCCCAT
>CAVEKR010000119.1:0-4683 GCA_963616365.1 Bacteroidaceae bacterium | reverse complement strand
ATATAGACGAACACGACTGGGGTGTTCGCCATTAAAAGAATTAAGGAATTCATTATCGGAGGCAGTCTTATTATTAGGGTCGGTCTTATTTTCAGCTTGGAAAACGCCTGCTTCAAGGCAGGTTTTGTATTCTTGGGCGCTCAACATGCTAGAAGCCGCCGCCCCAAGGCCGAGGTAGTGGGCGCCTGTCCAATAGGTGATGTTGTGCTTGCATTCGTGGTTTTTTGAAGCATAGGATGCGACCTCGTACCTGCGCAAACCCGCCGCGCTCATGAGACCTTGGGCGTGCTGCATGAACGTTGCCATCATGTCTGGGCTGGCAGGCGTGTAGTTGCCGTTTTTTGCTTGAGTGTACAGGGCGCTTGGCTCTTCTATGCTTAAAGGATAAATGCTTATGTGGGCAGGCTTTAGCTTTAGCGCAGCTTTTAGGGTGCTGTCCCAGTTTTGTAGGGTCTGACCTTGGGCTCCGCAGATTAAATCGAGGCTGAAGTTGTTTGTTCTTTGCTTTATGTTTTGCACACAAGTGTAGATGTCTGAAACATTATGCACTCGGTTAAAGGCTTTGAGCAGCCCATTGTCAAAACTTTGCGCTCCAACAGAAAATCTTGTTACCCCTTGAGAGAATAGGTCGCGTACCATGGGGAGCGTGAGTGACTCTGGATTGCATTCAATGCTGAACTCCTCGACATCTGCCATATGCAGGCAAAAGTTTAACATCGAGGCAAGCTCGTTTAGGCGAGCAAGACCTAGGTGTGTTGGGGTGCCGCCGCCAATATAGATTGTCTTGATATTGCTCAAAAGACCTGCTTTTGACGCTCGTCGCAGCTGTTTGTTGAGGGCTAATACGTATGCGTCAAGTGTTTTGCTGTTATTGCAAGGCATGCTTGGAAAACTGCAATATGTGCAGGAACTTTTGCAAAATGGGATGTCGATGTAGAGGGCTTTTATCATGGGGTTTCTTGGTTGGGTTGGCTTTTTGTGCGGGTTTTTGTGGTGCGGATTTTTGGTTGGTTTTTACCTCGGTGTTTTTGTGGTGCGGATTTTTTGGTTGGTACATGCTTGTTTTGACGGAAGGACTTTATCTTAGAAAGTTTAAGGTCGCTTCAAAATCCTGGCGCGTTTTTGCAGTTGAGAGAAGGCGTCGCGCGCTAGCTGCTTGTGGCATCCCGTGGATAAAGGGAGCAAGTTTTGCTCGCATGGGAGTTAGATAGTCTTCTCCATAATAATAGCAATACAGGTCTAGATAATGTAGTGCGCAATCGATGCGCTCTTCATTGCTTGGGAGGTTGCTGCTAGTAGGCGGCTCATCTGGATTGGTGGCTGCGGGGCTGGAAGTGTTGTTGCTGGTAGGCGGCTTGTCAACATTTGGCGCGTGGTGTTCGCCATTATTTGCCGCATGGGGCTTATCATTTGCGCTGGGGGGCACGTCAGAAAAAATCCAAGGATTGCCCCTAGCGCCTCTAGCAGCCATTACAGCAGCACAACCAGTTTGTTTGAGCATGTTTTGCGCGTCTGCAAAAGAGAAGACGTCGCCGCTGCCGATAACGGCGATGTCGAGCGCGGATGCGACCTTTGCGATTGTCTCCCAATTGGCGCTGCCCTTGTAAAATTGGCGCGCGCTCCTACCGTGAACTGCGACAAAGGCAGCTCCCGCCTCTTGCATGGCAAGCCCAAACTCAACGGCTGTTTCTTCTTCTTTTGTCCAACCGCTGCGCATTTTGACGCTTACGGGCACGTCCAATGCCTGCACTAGGGTTTGTACCAGCAAAGATGCAAGCTCGGGAGTTTTCATGAGGGCGCTGCCTTCTCCTTTGTTGACCACTTTTCTTACAGGACAGCCCATGTTAATGTCAATTCCTGCCAAGCGCTTGCCAAGGCGTTTTTGCACTTCAAGGGCTGCGTTTAGCATTATATGAGCGTCGTGTCCAAAAAGTTGGACTATAAAGGATTTCTCGTTATCGGCTGGCTCGATGTAATGCCATGTTTTTTTGCTTGCGTGCATTAGACCTGCGGCACTGACCATCTCGCTATAGGTCATTCCTGCACCATAATCTATGCAAATGTGCCTGAATGCCTTGTCGCTAATTCCAGCCATGGGGGCAAGCCAGATAGGAGAAGTGGCGTTTAATAAATTACTCATCATCGACTTTTAAGATGGCCATAAACGCCTCTTGAGGGACCTCGACGCTGCCGATGGCCTTCATCTTCTTTTTGCCCTCTTTTTGCTTTTCAAGCAGCTTGCGCTTTCTGGAAATGTCTCCGCCGTAGCACTTTGCAAGCACGTCTTTGCGCTTTGCGCGCACCGTCTGACGTGCCAAAATGCGAGCACCGAGCGCCGCCTGGATTGGAACCTCAAAAAGCTGCTGCGGGATAATCTCTTTGAGCTTTAGGCACAAGGCTTTGCCGCGCTCATAAGCGCTGTCTTTGTGCACAATGCAAGAGAGCGCATCGACCTTGTTTCCCGCAAGCAAAATGTCAAGTTTGACCAGCTCACTTGGTCTGTACCCAATGACCTCATAATCAAGGGAGGCATATCCTTTTGTGCGGCTTTTGAGCGCGTCAAAATAGTCCATGATAAGCTCTGATAGGGGCATTTCAAAGCTCAGCTCAACCGTTGTGGTGGAGAGATATTGCATGTTTTTGAATGTCCCGCGGCGCGCCACAGAAAGCTCCATTACAGCGCCCACATAATCTGGCGGAATGATAATCTGTGCCTTAAGATATGGCTCTTCTATGTGCTCAATACTGGCGGCATCTGGCATGTCTTGAGGGCTGTGAACTGTGATTTTGCTCTTGTCGGTCAGATAAACCTCGTATTCCACAGACGGAGCTGTGGCAATTAAGTTGAGCATGAACTCGCGCTCAAGGCGCTCTTGAATTACCTCTAAATGCAGCAAGCCTAAAAATCCCACGCGGAAGCCAAAACCCAGCGCATGGCTTGTTTCTGGCTCATAGATAAGGGCAGGGTCGTTTAGAGAAAGCTTGTCCAAAGCATCGCGCAGCGCCGGATATTGGTCTGCATCTATTGGAAAAATCCCAGTATAGACCATGGGTTTTACTTCTCTATAACCTGGGAGCGGGTCTTGGGCTGGTGCTTTGCTAAGCGTTAGCGTGTCTCCAACCTTAACAAGACTTGGGTCTTTAAGACCAGTAACAATGTATCCAACCTCTCCTGCTTGCAAGGTCTCAACTGGGGTTTCTGCAGGACGGCGAACACCAACCTCTTCAAGCTCACATTCGTGGCGGGTTTGCATGAACTTGACCTTTTGCTTTGCACTAAGCGTTCCATCGACAATGCGCACCAGCGCCACAACGCCACGATAAGCATCAAAGTAGCTGTCAAAAATAAGGGCTTTGAGCGGGGCGTTTTCGTCCCCTGTGGGGCTTGGAATTCTAGAGACAACAGCCTCTAGCAGCTCATGTATTCCAATCCCAGATTTTGCCGAGGTCAAGACCGCGTCATCTGCCAAAATCGCAAGACCGTCTTCTATCTCGCCTTTTACCCGCTCTGGGTCTGCTGCGGGCAGGTCAATCTTATTTATTGCAGGCACAATCTCTAGGTTGGCGTTCATTGCCATAAGCGCATTTGCAACCGTTTGCGCCTCTACGCCTTGGGTCGCATCCACCACCAAAACAGCGCCTTCGCACGCTGCCAAAGAGCGCGAAACCTCGTAGGTAAAATCCACGTGCCCTGGGGTGTCAATCAGATTAAAGAGATAGGTTTTGCCATCGTCAGCGGTGTAATTAACGGTAACTGCCTGCGATTTTATGGTAATGCCGCGCTCGCGCTCGATATCCATACTATCAAGCACTTGCTCGGTCATGTCGCGCTCAGAGATGGTATGCGTCATCTCTAAAATGCGATCAGCAATGGTCGATTTACCGTGGTCTATGTGGGCAATTATACTAAAATTGCGTATGAGTGATTTATCCATAGCACCCATTGTATCACGCAAACTTTTGTTTTAATGCAATCTCTACAGGTTTTGGAACAAAAGCAGACACATCACCGCCAAGAGAAGCGACCTCTTTCATAGAAGAACTTGAAACAAACATGTGTTCAGGACTGGACATGACAAAAAGGGTCTCTATATGTGAGTTTAGGTGCTGATTAACTGCTGCCATCTGAAACTCTGACTCAAAATCCATGCCAGCTCTAAGCCCCTTGACAATAGCAGACGCTCCTTTTTTGGCAGCAAAATCCATGAGCAGACATTCAAATGGCTCAACAGAAACATTGCTTAAGTCTTTAAGGCTCTCTTTTGCCAGCTTAACGCGCTCCTCCAGACTAAAAAGCGTACCAGCCCCGCGTTTGTTAGTAGATGCGGCAACTGCGACGATTACCTCGTCAAAAAGGCGCGAGGCGCGCGTGGCAACATCCACATGACCTGTGGTTATTGGATCAAAAGTTCCAGGTACGAGGGCTTTATGCATTATGTGTCCTTTCTTTATTGGCTGGCTTGAGCGCTTTTAACTAGCTTAAGCGCTTTGCTAAACGCGCTGGGTGAACGCCTTGCTAAATGCGCTGCTCTTTAACCTTAAGTGCTGCGCACTTAGGGCGAACACCCCGCTAGCTTTTAGCAGGCTTTTTGGGAGAACGCCCCGCTAAATGCGCTGACTTAAACGTTATAGAGCAAAAATGTTACAGCTATTTTGCCATACTTTTTTGTTGCATCGACCTTA
>CAVEKR010000118.1:4539-4703 GCA_963616365.1 Bacteroidaceae bacterium | reverse complement strand
TAGCGACAATACTCGTTTAGGCACATCAGAATAAACTTTTCCATTTCAGCTTTAAAATTTAGCTTTGAACGTTTTATTCCAAGCTCTTTAATAGCTTCCTTTACCATAGGGTTTGTTGTGCAAAAACCAGAAAGCCCACAAGCGTGGTAGTGAATTGTATTAAA
>CAVEKR010000118.1:0-4529 GCA_963616365.1 Bacteroidaceae bacterium | reverse complement strand
GTATTAAAAAAGACTGGAAAGTCCTCTTTTGAAACGCCAATTTTAGGAGCAAGCTCATCAGTTAAGACGGCCAGATGGTCATAAAAACCCTTCTTAAACTCTTTAAGACGTTCAAAAGACACATTTTGTTCGACAATAGAAACCAAAATCGAGCCATATATTGCCCAATCGCGGTTTTTATTTGACACATTTGCCCATTTTTGTGCTGTTTCTTGCTTTTTATAGTGCTGCTCTTTTTTAAAAGTTTTGAGCAGCCCCTCAAAATAAGCATCGCGAGCATCAGCGCTAAGCTGCAAAAATATCTCTTCTTTTGAAGAAACATACTTGTACAAATTCGCGCGCGACCAACCGAGCTTTTCTCCTATGGTAGAAAGGGTAATCTCGTGGTACGCATGCGTCTTAAAAAGCTCAACGGTAACCTGCTTGACCTCTTCAACGCGCTGCGCCTTTTGTTCATCAGAGCGCGCTCGTAAAAATTCACTCATAAAAACTCCTTCTTGCTCAGGTATATAACTGGGTGTTATAACTAGGTGTTATAAAAAAAGAATAGCACAAATCAACAAAAATAGAAAACACTTTGTTATTTATTTTTTAACATGCGCGTGGGGTGTTCGCCAAAAAAATGCTTTGCAGCAGTCAATTTTTAGGCTTTGATTATAAAGTGGTTCTTTTTGTATTCAATTAGGCCTTCGTCTTGCATTTTGCTTAGCTCCAAACACAGCCCGCTTCTTTCGACGCTTAAGTAATCTGCCAGCTGCTGCCTAGAAAACACAATGTCAAACTCAGGTTTTCCCAGCTTTAGCGACTGCGCAGAAAGATACGACATGAGTTTTTCGCGTGTTGTGCGCTTGCCCATGTGGGTCAATTTCTCGTTTAGCTTCAAGTTTTTTTGGGCAAGCTCAGCAATCAAGTTGCGAATGATTTTATTGTGGTGCGAGCACGCCGAGCTGCACACATTCAATATCTGCTTAACGTCCAAAAACATTACTTCAAGAGCGCTTTCTGCAACAATGCTTACATTTAGCTCAGTTTTTGGCGAACACGCATAAGCCACTCCAAATGTTTGCGCAGCTCCCAGCTTTGAAACGATGTTTCTGTTGCCCCATCTGTCTTCTTGAAATATAAGGGCGCAGCCATCCAAAATAAGACCGATTGCGCTAAGATTGTCGCCTTGACGCAGCAAAAATTCGCCCTTTTTGTATTTTTGTGTTTGCGCATTGAGGCATACTAGCATTGCTTCAAGCTCTTTTTGGGTTACTCCAAAAAATAAGTTTGACGAACACATTGTTCGCCAATATTTTTCGTAAGATTGTTTCATAATTTTTTCCTTTTTTGTTGAATATTCAACAGACGCGTTGAATATATTATAGTACATTTTCTTTAAGTGTGGTGCGGGACTTGAGGCTTTAGGCGCGACTTGGACTTGCGTGCGAGTTGACCCTTTGGGCGCGGCTTGGGTTCTAGGCGCGGGTTAGCTTTCAGGCGGACGTTTGAAACTCTAAGCGGAATTAGCGCAGCTTGAACCCTCAGGCGCAGCTCTCAAGCACAACTTGAGCCCTCAAGTAAACCGCGCACCACAAAGACACAAAGGCATAAAGCCAAAATACAAAACTTTAAGAAAGCGAGGCTTGAAAAATGGACGAGAAGATGTTTTGTTTTCAGTGCGAACAAACTGCTGGTTGCTCTGGGTGTACAGGCAAAGCAGGCGTGTGCGGAAAAACTGGAGATGTCGCAAAGTTACAAGATGAGCTAACAGGAGCGTTAGTGGGTCTTGCAAGAGCTGTTGATGGCGGCAAAGATGCATCTCAAGATGTGTATAACCTGATAATTGAAGGGTTGTTCACCACGGTTACTAATGTCAACTTTAACGACAAAACAATCGCAGAGATGATTGAGCGCGTGCATGACGCAGGAGATAAAGCACAAGATTATGACATGCAAAATCTTTGGGGCGCAGATGAAGATGTGCGCAGCTTAAAATCTTTGATTCTTTTTGGCATACGCGGTATGGCAGCATATGCATATCACGCTCTTGTTTTAGGTAAAACAAATGCAGAGGTCAATGCCTTTTTTGTAAAGGCACTTTGCGCAATTGGGCAGGATTGGGGCATGGATGAACTTTTGCCAATTGTTCTAGAGGTTGGCGAGAAAAACTTGACATGCATGGAAATGCTTGATGGCGCAAACACAGAAAACTTTGGAACACCTGCGCCTGCAACAGTTGACTTAAAGATAGAAAAAGGTCCGTTCATTGTTATTTCAGGCCATGACCTGCATGATTTAAAGCTCCTCTTAGAGCAAACCAAGGATAAGGGCATAAATATTTATACCCACGGAGAAATGCTTCCAGCTCACGGATATCCTGAGCTAAACAAGTATCCTCATTTGAAGGGCAATTTTGGCACTGCATGGCAAAGCCAGCAAAAGGAGTTTGCAGATATCCCAGCTCCTGTGCTCTTTACCACAAATTGCCTTATGCCACCAAAAGAGTCTTATGCAGACAGGGTGTTTACCACGGCTCTTGTTTCTTATCCTGAAATTAAGCATATCGGAGATGACAAAGACTTTACCCCTGTCATTAAAAAGGCTCTTGACCTAGGCGGATACCCAGAAGACAAAGAGTTTAGTGGCATAAACGGCGGCAAAACCGTTACCACAGGTTTTGGACATGGAACCGTTTTAAGTGTTGCAGACAAGGTGGTAGAGGCTGTAAAAAGCGGTGCAATCAAGCACTTCTTCTTGGTAGGAGGCTGCGATGGTGCGCGCGCTGGCAGAAACTACTACACCGAATTTGTAAAACAAACCCCCGCTGATAGCGTTGTTTTGACTCTTGCTTGCGGCAAGTTTAGGTTCAACGATCTTGACTTAGGAACAATCGGAGAGCTGCCACGTTTGATGGACATTGGACAGTGCAACGATGCCTACGGCGCTATAAAAATTGCTGTGGCGCTGGCAGAAGCCTTTGATTGCGGCGTCAATGACCTGCCACTTTCTATGGTGCTCTCTTGGTACGAGCAAAAGGCTGTTTGCATATTGCTCACCTTGCTGCACCTTGGCATCACAAACATTCACCTAGGGCCTACGCTTCCTGCCTTTGTTTCTGAGAATGTCTTGAACTTCCTCGTTGAGAAATTTGCAATCTCGCCAATTTCAACTCCTGAAGAAGACTTAAAGAAGCTGCTCGGAGAATAGCCCTTCAAATATTTTGGCGAACACCTTACTGGCTTTAAAGCTAGTGTGGTGTTCGCCATTATTTTAGTGGGTCAAGTTTTTTAGGCCAGCAATTGCATAGAGCGGGATGTTGGTCATCCAGTCTTGCTTTCTGTAATTTGAGAGCGAGAAGCGCAGGGCTTGCACATGGTCATATTTCTGGTAAAAGCTGCGCAGGCTTTTTGATTTTAAGTTTTCTTCTGCCTTGACCTCGATTGCAAAGATTTTGTCTTTGTCTTGAACGAGAAAATCGACCTCGCCTCTAGAATTTTCTGCCGACCAATAATAAGGCTGAAATCCAAATTCTGCAGCCAGCTGCTGCGCCACATATTGCTCTGTCAAAGCGCCCTTGAACTCCTTGAATACGTTATTTTTAACAAGAATATTAGCTGGATCCAAATCAGACATTGCGCCAAGGAGCCCAACGTCATTTAAGAAAAGCTTAAAGGCCTGATTGTCTTTGTAGGCAGAAAGCGGAATGTTTGGCGCAGAAATGCGCGGGATTTTTGTTGAAATTGCAGCGCTTTCCAGCCAAGAAATTGCACTGCGATAATCCCTTGCACGTGCGCTTTTATTGATGTGACCAAAGATGAACTTCTTGTTTTCTTGAGAAAGGTGGGCTGGAATTGAGTCAAAAACCGCCAAAACTTTTTCTATGTCGCTGCCTTTTAGGTGTTTGCTGATATCTAATTTGTATCCATCTAAAATTTCTTTTTGAACACTGTTGACCTCTGCAAAGCTTTGAGTTTTAACAAAGTTTGCGACAGCTTCTGGCATACCGCCAACAATGTAGTATTGCTTCAAAAGCTCTTTGAGCCTCTCAGAATAAAGCTCCATTTTTTCTGTATTGCCAGAAACAATGATGTCTTTTAGGTGCGATTGGTCAAGCGCATCAAGAAATTCCGTAAAGCTCATTGGATACAACGTTAGAAAGTTGACCTTTCCAACAGGAAACCCGCTGCCAAAATGGTCAATGAGCCCAAGCAAAGACCCAGCTGCTGCAATGTGCAAGCTTGGCATTTCTTCGCAAAAATACTTTAGAGAGGTAAGCGCGGCGGGGCATTCTTGAACCTCATCAAAAATAACAAGGGTCTTACCTGCAGTTATAGTGCTGTGCGTTAAGTTAGAAATCTCTAAAATCAGCTCTTGCGGCCTATATCCAAAGTCAAAAAGGGACTGCAGTTCTGGATTATTATCAAAATTCAGGCGAACATAGTTTGTGAAATGCGCTTTGCCAAATTCTTGAAGAATCCAAGTTTTTCCAACCTGTCTAGCACCATATAATACCAGCGGTTTTCTTGTACCTTTGCTTTTCCATT
>CAVEKR010000117.1:0-4707 GCA_963616365.1 Bacteroidaceae bacterium | reverse complement strand
AAGGCTGCCGTTGAGGCATCTAGATTGAATACGCTTGGGGAGAGTGCTAGTAGCAGTTCTAGTGGCGCGGCTGGGACTGCTAGTAGTGGCAGCAGTGCGACTGAGGGTTCTAGCAGCGGTAATGCGGCGGGCGAACACCTCACTACGAGCGAAAATACTACTAGCCAGTAATCTCTATGTCTCAAAATCAAGAACAGATTGCGCAAGAGCAGCAAGAACCTCTTGCTGATGAGCAGGCTTGTGAGCAGGGCAAATGCGAGCAAGGTGTTCGCCAAGATGAGTCTGAACAACCTGAGCAAAAGCGCAGCATAACAAGGTTTTTGCCGCTGCTTGTGCTGGTCGTGGTTGCGGCGGCGGTTATCATTAAAAAAGATGATTTGGGCAATTTTGTCAAAACCATTCAAGAAGTTTCTTTAATTCCTTTTATTTGCGCGTGTGTTTGTCTTTTTGGGCGGTATTTGGGGCACGCGTATGCCTATAAAGAGCTGTTCAGGTGCGTTGACGAGGAAGTTCCGTATTTTCATATAATTCCGCTGGTTTTTTCTGTTACTTTTGCAAATGACATGGCGCCAACTGGGGGAACGGCGGGCAGCGTTTTGATTGCGGCGTGGTCGCATAAGCAGGGGCTTGACATGGGCAAGTCCGTGACCATTGTTTTTCTGGAAAAAATCGGCTTTTTTGGCGGCTTTGCCGTTGTCATGTTGATTGGCTTTATTATTCTAATTGCCACAGGTCAAATGACGCTTTATCTGGTGATTGGCGGGTTGGCCGTTTTTATGTTTGTGGTCGTTTTTGGCTTTGTGCTGATTTTGGGTTATAAGCACCCAGCAACCGAGCGCAGACTTTTTGCTTGGACTGAGCGCAGGGTCAATGACCTGCGAAAACTCTTTAAAAAAGACCCGATGAACCCGTGGTCAGAGCAGATGACGGGGTCTTTTCATGAAGCGGCATGCATTGCGGCGCAAAAGCCAAAAGTGCTGCTTATAAGCCTTGCGCGCATGGTTTTGCTGCACGCTTTTGACTGCGCGTGTTTTATTTGCGTTGGCTTTGCGTTTAATTTTACTTATATTCCATTTTTGGTGGCAGGCTATGTAGCTGGCTTTATCATTGCGACTTTTATTCCGCAGACGATTGGTGCCGTGGAGGTTTTGCTGGCGCTCATTTTGGGCGGCTATGGAGCAAGCGCAGGTCAGGCGGCTGCTATTGCGATAGCTTACCGCGGTTTGATTTTTTGGGTGCCGTTTTTGATAGGCGCTATCTGCATAAATATCACAGGCTCCAAGCGCTCTCTTAATAGCGGCGAGGCTCAAGAGGTGCTTGTTGCTGGCAGCGAAGAAAACGCAGAGAGCATAGAAGACATTCCGCCCGAGCCTGAAGGCGTGCCAATTCCGCCGCATCGCTTTGAAAAGGCGAGCTCAGCGGTTCAGCGGCGTGCGTCTAAGTGGGTCAAAAAGCAGGCTCGTCAGGCTCGCAAGGAGTCTGAGGCTGCTGCGGCGGCGCAGGCGAGGGCGGCTGCCCAGGTGCATGCTGCGATTGAGCAGGGAGCTGCTGAGGCGGCGGCTGGCGCGGCTGCGGTGCAGGTAAAGGGCGCTGAAGTTGCGGCTAATGTGGCGGGCGAACGCCACGCTGCAGTTGGCGCGCCTTGCACAGCGGCTGACACGTCAGTTGAACAGGGCGTTCGCCATACTGAGGCAGAAAGCGACTGTGGTGTTCGCCATCCAAATGAAGGAGAAAGCGAGCAGGGCGTTCGTCAAGAAAATCAAATAAAAATTGACGCGGAAAATGCGGTAGAAAATTTTAACGGAAATAAAAAAGAAAATAAAACCGAGAAAAAGGAGTAAAAATGGCATTATCAATTGGCATTGTGGGGCTTCCGAACGTGGGCAAATCGACGCTGTTCACGGCGTTAACCGACCAAACGGGGCTGGCGGCGAACTATCCGTTTGCGACAATTGACCCAAACGTGGGGATTGTGCCCGTGCCCGACGAGCGGCTGGAAAAGTTGGCCAAAATCGTCAACCCTGGGCGGATTGTGCCTGCGACCGTTGAGTTTGTCGACATCGCTGGGCTGGTCAAAGGCGCGAGCCAGGGCGAGGGGCTGGGCAATCAGTTTTTGGCGAACATTCGCCAGACCGACGCGATTTGCGAGGTTGTTCGCTATTTTAGCGACCCTGACGTGATTAGGCACGAGAGCAGCAAGGATCCGCAAAGCGACATTGACACGATTGCCACCGAGCTGATTTTGGCGGACCTGCAGACGCTGGAGCACGCGCTGCCGCGGCTGGAAAAGGACGCAAAGCGCGACAAGGCCAACGCGCCAAAATACGAGGTCGCGTGCCGTGTTCAGGAGTGGCTGAATGAGGGGCACCCCGCGCGCAGCATGGATATGCAGGAAGGAGATGGCGAACACCTCTATGACCTGCATCTTTTGACGATGAAGCCTGTGATGTATTTGGCGAATGTCGATGAGGCAGATGTCGCTAAGGAGTTTGAGCCGATTGAGGGCGCTGGTGAGGCTGCTGTTGCGGGGGGCGGCGCGGGTGCTGCTGATGGTGCGGGTGCTGGCGGCGCGTTTGACCCCGCAAGGCCACTGCCGATATGTGCGCAGGTAGAGGCGGAATTGGCGGAGCTTTCGGAAGAGGAGCGCGCGGAATATTTGGCGGAGCTGGGCTTGAAGGAGAGCGGGCTTGAGCGCTTGGCAAAGGCGGCGTATAAGCTGCTTGGGCTGCAGAGCTTTTTTACTGCTGGAGAGATGGAGGTCAAGGCGTGGACCATTCCTGTTGGGTGCAAGGCGCCGCAGGCAGCGGGTGTTATTCATACGGATTTTGAGCGCGGTTTTATTAAAGCAGAAACTTGCAGTTATGAAGATTTTATTACTTATGGTGGCGAACACGCCTGTCGCGAGCAGGGCAAACTTAGGCAAGAAGGCAAAGACTACGTCGTTTGCGATGGCGATGTGATGCACTTTAAGTTTAACGTGTCAAAGTAAGGGGTGCTGTTATGACGGATGTAATAGAGGGGGCTGATGTGAGTGGCGCCGCGGGCGCGGCGGCTGGCGGCGCGGCGGGCGCAAAGGGGTCAGACCCCCAAAGTGTGACAGCCCAAAAAGTCCTCGTACTAGATTTTGGCGCCCAATACGGGCAGCTTATAGCACGTAGAGTGCGCGATCTAGGGGTGTATTCAGAAATTGCCCCTTGCGATGAAGACGCACAAACAATTGCTGCGCAAAAACCCGCGGCAATCATTTTGTCTGGCGGCCCAGCTTCAGTCTATGAAGAAAACGCACCAAAAATCGACCCCAACGTACTTCAACTCGGCATACCTATACTGGGATTTTGCTACGGTCATCAAACAATTGCTGTGGAACTTGGCGGTCGCGTAGCACACACAGAGGCGGGCGAATACGGTCCTGCCACACTCGAGGTTGGGTTGGAAACGAGCAGGTTGTTCGCCAACACAAATTCAAAACAGACCGTGTGGATGAGCCATCGCGACGCCGTGGTGGACGTTCCTGCAGGTTTTAGTGTGAGTGCGTCGACCGCGATTTGCCCTGTGGCGGCCATGGAATGCGCGGAGCTGGGGATTTATGCGACGCAGTTTCACCCCGAGGTCGGGCATACGGAATTTGGGCGGCAGATTTTGGAGAATTTTCTGTTTGGGATTTGCGGGCTTGAAAAGACTTGGAAAATGGCCGATGTCGCAGCTCAAAAGGTTGCCGAGATTAAGGCGCAGGTGGGTGCCGACCGTGTGATTTTGGGTCTTTCTGGCGGCGTTGATTCTTCTGTTGTTGCAGCTCTGGCGGCTAAAGCAATTGGTAAGGCTTGAAAAGACTTGGAAGATGGCCGATGTCGCAGCTCAAAAGATTGCCGAGATTAAGGCGCAGGTTGGTTCCGACCGCGTGATTTTGGGTCTTTCTGGCGGCGTTGATTCTTCTGTCGTTGCGGCTTTGGCGGCCAAAGCGATTGGCAAGCAGCTGACCTGCGTGTTTGTGAACCATGGGCTCTTGCGCAAGGGCGAGGCCGAGCAGGTGGAAGAGGTGTTCACCAGCCAATTTGACGTCGATTTTGTGCACGTGCACGCCGAGCAGCGATATTTGGAGCTGCTGGACGGGGTGTCAGACCCCGAGCAAAAGCGCAGGATAATTGGGTCGCAGTTTTGGAAGGAATTTTTTGCCGTGGCTCAGCAGCTGGCGCAAGATGGGCGCGCGGTCAAATATCTAGCGCAGGGCACGATTTATCCTGACATTATCGAGAGCGGCGCGCGCAAAACCAGTGGTAGAGCCTCTACTATCAAGAGTCATCACAATTTGATTCCGTTTCCTGACGGCGTTCATTTTGACCTGATTGAGCCGCTGGACCATTTTTTCAAAGACGAGGTCCGCGCGCTGGGCACGACCTTGGGGCTGCCAGATTATATTGTGCAGCGCCAGCCGTTTCCAGGTCCTGGGCTTGCTATCCGCATTATTGGGGCGGTTACGCAGGAAAAACTGGAGATTTTGCGCGAGGCCGACGCGATTGTCAGGCAGGAGCTTGACGCATATAACCAGCGGCTTTTTGAGCAGACGGGCGTTCACAATTCTGCGCACGCGTGCTGGCAGTATTTTGCGGTGCTGCCCGACATCAAAAGCGTGGGCGTTATGGGCGATGAGCGCACGTACGCGCGCCCGATTATCCTGCGCGCCGTCGAGAGCAGCGATGCCATGACGGC
>CAVEKR010000116.1:0-4775 GCA_963616365.1 Bacteroidaceae bacterium | reverse complement strand
CTGGAGCACATGAGAAAAGTAGATTAAATCAAAGCCATCAAAATCTTTGTCTTTTAACGCGCTGTTTGCCAACGCTTCGATATCTGAATTTTGCCAGCTAAAACGCTCATCGTCGGTTTGAATTTTGGCTAGCTCTAAAGATTCTTTTACAGGTTCAATGCCAACAATGCGCTCTATGTTTTGATACGGTTTGAACTTTAAGACCGTGTTAAAGCCATCAAAGCAGCCAACATCTAAAACTTTGGCGGCATCAATTTCTGATAAGGCAATGCTGTCAAATGCTTCGTAGTCATAGTTGGCAGAGCTTAAAGCAACTCCGTTGATGTATTTTGCATTCCAAGACATGTTTGGCTCGTTTCTTGTCGTGTTCTTGCAGGTATTTTATGGCGAACACCCTTCTTGCAGTGTGCCTTTTTCTTGTGGCGCGCCGTTTTCCTGCACGTGAATGCTGCTAGTAGTGTGGTGTTCGCCCATGCACAAAGGCTGCTAGCCCTCGTGGTGTTCACCCCCTTATAGCGCTACCTGCTATTCTTTGTAGCGCTTTTGCAAGCGAGCGATAGCGGACTTGGACAAAATTCCGCAAATAATGGATGCGGCAGCGCAAATAGGGATGATTATAAAGTAGATGTCATACGCGGCAAAGCTTTCAAAAATACAGGCCGCTATCAGGGGAAATATCAAATTGAACGGGGCCAGCACAAGAGCAGAAATTCCAGTGTTGGTGGCAAGATTTGCCTGGCCGTAAGTTGTTCGCATGTAAGAAGTGTTGATTGCAGAATACATGCCGTAGACAAATCCCAGCGCCAAAATGAGCACGGCGCAAGCCGCGATTTGGTCTAGGTGATAAGTGATGAGCAGCCCAAGTGCAACGATTAGACCCAAGGTCGGGAGCAAGACCATGGTTTTTTGCTGGCCAATCTTGTCATAGACTATGCCGCCAACGGGCCTGCCAAGCCCGTTTCCAAGACCAATGGCGCCAACTACAACGCTAGCTGTGGCAATGCTTGCTCCAATGCCTGTCATAATAACGGATACCTGCGAGATTATAGCAGCAACGGCGCCCATAAAGAGGCTTCTCCACATGCAAAAAATCCAAAAAGAAGAGCTAGTTGCCACCTGTTTTGGATTAAGGGACAGATTTATGTCGTCATGCTTTGGGTGCAAAGTGGCAACTTTTTCTGGAGGCTTGTTCATAAAAAACATCGCAAAAATGCTCCAGATAAAGACTGCAATGCCTATGATTGCAAAGGCCGTTCGCCAGCCTAAAGAAGAATAAATGAGCAGCGTAGCAGCACCGCCCAAGACAATTGTGCCCATGCCAAAGCCCATGACCAAAATGCCAGAGGCAAAGCCAGCCCTATCTCCAAACCAAGCAAGTACGCTGGTAGTCCAGCTAGTGTAGGCTAGACCTGCACCGTAGCCGCAGCATACTCCATAAATGAGGTAGAGCTGCCATGGCTCGTGCACAAATCGACAGCCAAAAAGCCCAAAAGCCACCAAGATAGATGCAAAAATAAAGATCTTTCTGATGGAAAATTTCTTGAGAAGTATCCCAACAGAGATCATTCCAAGAGAAAGCGCAATCATAGAAACAGAAAAAACAAGGGAGGTGCTAGCTCGTGACCAGCCAAATTCTGCTTCTAGAGGTGGGATAAAAATCGACCAAGCATAAATAATGCCATACATCAGCATGCTGATGGTGCCAACGCAAAGTATTGCGTAGCGGTTAGAAAAAAAACGCTCCATGATAAATCGCCTCGATTGATAAAGGGAGCTTCTGAGTAAAAAACGCATTGTAAAGCTTTGCATTTTGGCGAACACCCTGCTAGGATGCCTTCCATTAGAGTGCTGCTTGCTAGGATAATACTCTCCAGCTTTGCAATGATAATTTTGGCAGCTTAAAAGCTGCCAAAAAATTGCGCCCTTTTTCGATAGGGGGGAGTGTGGAAAAAGGGCGCACTTGAAATGATAGCACTAATTTAGATGGCTTACGTGCAAAAAACTAAAGAATTTCTGCTTCTTCAACCAACTTTCTTGCTGCTTTTAAGCGAGTAGCAGCACATCTAGCTGCAAACATTTTGCCATCGCGCCTAAAATCAGCCATGGCTTGCTTTGCTTGCCCTGGAGCTACAGACTCAAAGAATTTCTCTATATCTTGCTCATCAGCTACCAAGTTTTCATGCTTTGCATAAGCATTCAGAGCAAATTGGCGCGTCAGCTGAGAGCGAACCTGCATCATAAGTGTGTTATTTAGCTGGTCTTTTTCTATGCCTTCGCGCTTGAGATAGTCATCTAGAGAAATGTTTTCTTCACGGAGCTTTGTAGTAAGCTGTTCGCGAGCCTCTTTTACAGCAACGCCATAAATCAGGTCTGTAATTTCTCCGTTCAAGCGTTTTGCAAGCTCGTTTCCTGCAAGCATTTGCGCGCGCCTAGCGTATTCATCATCGTGCTGTTCTTGAAGCTTCTCGCGAATTTTTGCACGTAAATCATCGAGCGTATTGATGTTTGGCATGGTAGTTTTTGCCCAAGCATCATCAATCTCAGGAGGCTTCATATCTATAATGCGCTTTAGGGTAACAGTTGATTCGTAGGTGTCCATGATTGGACGTCCTTCTGAATCAAGTTCAGTTTGCGGGCCTTCAAAGCTAAAGCTCTTTGTTTCTCCAACCTCCATACCAATAATTGCATTGTCAAATTCATCTGGCATGGCAAAAATGCCCGTGTTATATTCGCGACTGTCGCTGCACAGCGGCTTTACTTCTTCTCCATCTAAAGTGGTGTGCATGGCAATCTCTACCTTGTCGCCTTTGACAACCTTGTCATGGGTTTTATTAGTAACTGCCACAGCAGAAGCTTGAGCCATTCTTTGCAGCTCTTCTTCAACTTCGGCACTTTTGACATCGGATTTTGGCAGCTTGATAGAAACAGGGGAGTAATCGCTCAGCTCAAACTCAGGCACAGGCACACAAACCATATGGTAAGTAAAGCCGCTCTTTTCGCTCGCGTGCTCAAGACATTTATAAACAGGAGTACCGATAGCATCTACAGCGGCAGCTGTCAGCGCAAATGGAACACGGTGGCGCATAATGCCCTCATCAAAACAAAAGGCAGCTTCATCTGCGCCAAGGCGTTCTCGCAAAAACTCGATTGGGTCGCCATCTGTCTCTGCGTTGTATTTGTACTTGTTCTTAGAAATCTCGTAAGAGGCAATCTTGCCCATCTCTTTGCCGCATTCTTTGCCATCAAGTGTGACAGAAAGCTCCAGCTTGCCGTCTTTTTCTCGTACTCTTTCTACTTTCATCTTGTCTCTCCTTTGGCGCTTATTTGTTGACGCCTTAGTGTTTTAGTGCCTTTAGTTTTTAGGGTGGCGAACACCCGTGTTGTTTTGTTGTTTTATAATGGCGAACACCCGTGGGGCGTTCGTCCTTATATTTAACAAGGTGTTCGCCCTTATATTCAGCCGCAAAGCTAGCGTGGCGTTCGCCCACATAATTAGCTGCAAAACCAACGTGGTGTTCGTCCACATAATAAGTCGCAAACCCACACGGGCGTTCGCCCACCCGCTAACTCACCTGCTAATTTATAGCCTAGTCCTCGCGAATCTGCGGCTCAGGCATGTTGTCAAAATCAGGAATCTCGATGTCGTCTTCCTCTGCCTTTGCGGGCTCTTCCATCACGCCTTCTTCCTCGATAATGGCGGTGTACATAGCGCGCCTCATGACCTTAATGCGAACAGCCGCGCGCCTAGCGTTTTCTACCTGGTCTTTCTCGCGAATTTCTTCGAGGAACTTTTCAGGATTTGGCGTTGAGAGAAAGTCGCAAATTTCATGGTTTCCGACCTGCATGTTTAAGACGTCAGCCATGATGTCAAGCGCGACATTTAGCTGCATTTGGCGCAAGGTCTCTTTGCGAACCTTCTCGTCGTATTGCTCCTGAGTGAGGTGCTCTTCGCGCAAATATTGCTGCAAAGGAATGTGCATTTCTTCCAAGCGCGCCAGATTTCCTGCACGCATGACCTCGATATTGTTTTGCAATACGTCTTCGTCAATGTCTCCTTCAAGGCGCGAGATAAAAACGTCGCCGCATTCCTTGAGCTTGATGTCTGCGTATTGGTACTCCAGCTCTTGGTCGTATTGGTCCTTGATGGCCTGGCGCACCTCTTTAATGGTGCTCATGCCGTCAAAATTGTTTTGCACCCAAGCGTCGTCCAGGTCCGCAAGACTGTTTATCTTCTTGCCGCCGCTTGCAACGTATTCAAAAAGCTGCGCATCAACATCTTCTTCAGAAAGCTCTGGCTTTCTTGGCATGGTAATGCGAACATTGTCGTAATCGTTGAGCTTGAAGTCTTTTGGATCCAGCTCAATGAACTGCTTTTCGTTTTCTTGTGTCATAACTCACTCCTGACGTATCGGGTTTGACATACTTTTGCTCTTTTGTGCCTTGGCGCTTTGGCTTTTGGCGCTTGCTGCGGGCACTCGCAGGCGCTTGCTTGCGCAGCCTTTGCACATATGTTGCGTGCGCGCGCCTTGCACATACATGTTGCTTTATTATAGAGGAAACTTTGCTATCTTGTTCACATGAAATTAAATTGATACTTATCCGCCTTTTTATGGCGTGTTCCCACACTGGCTTATTGATGCTAATGGCGTGCCCCCACGCTGATTTTAGCGGCTATTATGGCGAACACCCTGCTGGTGTCACTGGAAATAAAGGTGTGCCTCCACGCTAAATTTGGATTTCATATCCTTGCATTGTGTAATAATTTAGTAGCAAAA
>CAVEKR010000115.1:0-4802 GCA_963616365.1 Bacteroidaceae bacterium | reverse complement strand
AAAATCGTAAAAGTGCACCTGCCTGCGTTGCCCTAACTGGAGGAGAGCCGCTGATTGATTTATCTAGCGCATTAAAATTTTTGCAGCAAGTAAAAGATGCATTCCCGCAGGTACATACAAGAATGTATACATCCGGAGACTTGCTTGATAGTGCTTGCGCTATGCAGCTCAAAAATGCTGGTCTACAAGAAATTCGTTTTTCAGTTAAGTTAGATGATGAACAAAAAGTTCAAGAAAAAGTTTTGGATAATATGAGGCTGGCAACTCATTATTTTGATGATGTAATGGTAGAGATGCCCATTATTCCAGGCACTAAAACTCAAATGCAAGAACTGATGTTGGAGTTTGAAAAAGCTGGTATTAGGGGAATGAACCTTTTAGAGTTTTGCTTTCCTTTTGCAAATTGGGATGAATTTTCAAAGCGTGGGTTTAAGGTCAGAAATCCACCGTTTCCAATAATGTATGACTATTCATATTCAGGTGGTCTTGCCATTGCTGGTTCTGAAGAGTTAGCTATGGAGCTAATGCTGTGGGCAAAAAATGAGGGCGTGCATTTTGGTATGCATTATTGTTCGCTTGAGAATAAACACAGAAGTGAAATGAGGCAAAAAAATGGATTTGCTCAAAATTTACCCGAGTGTATGAGTTTTAATGAAGACAATTTCTTTATTCAAACAGGAAAGCTTTTTGGTTCAGACCAAGAAGAGGGCATCAAGGCTTTAAAAGGTGCAGGATGTAGCTGTTTTATCTATGACGAACAGGAGGATTGCACGGCATTTCCTCTTGAATATGTGGATGCGCTTTCTAGTTTGAATCTGCAGCCTCAAATAGCCTTTAACGTGCTGGATTCCTTTGACAAAGGTTCTTTTTTGATAGAGGTCGGTCTTATGGATGCAAATAGGACAGATGATATGGCTTTGTACTAAAATGAAATTTTTTAGAAAAAATAATTCTTTTCTCGTTCAAATTTTCTCCAAATAAGCTAAAATATCAAATGTGCATACTTTGTGGAGTGCCTACCACAATAATATGCGCGTGAAGCATTCTATAGGATCCCTGCATACAAGGGAATTAACAAAAAGGAGTTGACATGTGCTTCAGACCTGCTGGAAGCAGTGTGGAAATTCATTGTCCGCACTGCGATAAAGTGTTGCCCGTCATCGGCAATACTATTCTAAAAAAATGCCCTTTCTGCAAAGAGGCATTCTCTGATGATGACATTCAAGCTATGCAAGCGCAAATGGGTGGCCCTGCAGCCGATGCAGGCGCTGCGGCTCCAGGTGCTCCTGGTGCTCCATCTGCTCCTGGCGCTCCAAAAGCTCCAGGTGCCCCATCTGCACCTAGTGCTCCAAAAGCAGCTAATGCATAGTTTTGTGTTCCACGTGCCACACGTGTGATGCAAACTCTTAATAGGGAGTTGTGTCTAAACGTCTGGCTGGAGCGGAACACCAGTCAGACGGGGAACTCTTTATTTGCATCACATCTGTGCCTATCTTATACAGCTTGTTTAACTGTATAGGTGTGGCTTCTTTGTCTATATCCATAGCAATAAAAGAAGTCTTTAGGGCAGTCTATTTATGATTGAAAGTGAGCAACTTTTTAAAGAGAACTATAAAAATTGTTAACGATTTTTGCTTAGCAGTTTTTTTTAATGGTTTTGTCCAATGGTTTTCAAAAGGTGGTTTTTCAAAAAGCCGTTCGTTTTCAACCATATTGACTGTTTCTAATCTAAAGAAAACCATTTGTCCATTGGTTTTTTAAAAAATTGAATATCGCCCATTTTTTGCTTTATGCAAAAATGTTGTCCTAAGGAGGGATTTAAATGAGCGCGAGTTCTGGAAAACAGTTTACGGTATCAGAAGTTATCGACTCTTTTGGTATCAATAGTCATACCTGGTTGATGTTTGTTCTTCTAGGTTTGGCAAATATTTTTGACGGCTATGATTTTATGGTCGTAAACTCTACAAATTCTTATTTAGCAGCATCTTTTGGTGTTGTCGGTAACACAGCAGCCATTGGCTCTTTGACCACATGGGGCTTGTTAGGTATGGTTATTGGTGGTGCTGTTGGTGGTATTTTGTCTGATAAACTCGGACGTAAAAAGATGCTTATCATTGCATGCTTGTTCTATGGTTTATTTACTTTGCCACAAGCATTTTCTAACACCGTTCCATTTTTTGCAGCATTCCGTTTGATTGCTGGTTTTGGTGTTGGTTCTTGTATCCCTGTTGTTACAACAGTATTTTCAGAGACCATTCCATCAAAAAACCGCGGTGTGTTTGTAACTTTTGGTATGGCATTTATGGTTGCTGGCTGGGTTTTGGCTGGTGTTATCTGTGCTCCAATTTGTGCAGCTCCAGACCCAATTATTCCTGGTCTTTGCAGTGCTGCAATCGAGGTTAAAGGTAGCGCCTTTGTTGAAAACTGGCGTGTTTGCTATTTGATTGGTGCTTTGCCAATTATCTATGGCATTATCTTGATTTTTGCCATGCATGAAACCCCACACTGGTATGCAAATTGCGGTCGTAAAGAAGATGCTGTTAAGGCTCTTGCAATTATCGAAAAAAAGGTTACTGGTACAGTTCATGAGCGCAATGCTGAAGACTTGGTTATTCCACCAAAACCTGCTAAAACAACCGTTAATGTATTGTTCTCCCATAAATTTATCGTGGCAACGGCTGCTATTTGGACAACCTATTTTGTTGGTCAGTTCTGCGTCTATGGTATGAACGCATGGATTCCAACTTGGTTCCAAAATGTAGGCTATAGCCCACAAGATTCTGTTAATCTGCAAACTTGGAACAACTTTGCTGCTATCTTGTCAAATGTAACAGTAGGTTTTGTTTCCGATAAAATTGGACGTAAAAAGAACTTGGCACTTTCTTGGATCTTATGTATCATCGCCATTGTTTTGTGTTCAATGTTCATCACCTACGACCCACAAAACTCAAAGTTTGTTTTGTATGTCATATTAATGTTGCTCTTTGGTTTCTGCTTGAACTATGCTATTACCGCAGTTCAGCCACTGATGCCAGAAAGTTATCCTACAGCGCTTCGCAACACTGGTGTTGCTTGGTGCCAGGCATTTGCTCGTTTTGGTGGTTCTGCTTCTTCAATCGTTTTGGGCGCTATTGCTGCTATGTCAGCATTCCAAATGGCAAACCCAGCAGGAGATGGCACAGTTCCAAACTTCTCAATGATCGTACTTGTACTCATCATTCCATTTGCTCTTGCATTTGTTTGCACCATCTTGTTTGTATCTGAAACTGGTGGTAAAACGATGGATGAGCTTGCGAGCGAAGAATCGAAGGCTGGAGATGAAGATAATGGTATGGTTGCGTTTGGCGTAATGATTGCAATTATCGTCTTTTTGGCGGCGCTTTGCATTGTCTGCCCACTTGCAGTACCAAATTGGTCAAAGCAACCAGTGGCACTACCTTTGATGGCAATCGGTTTGCTTTTGCCGTTTGTATACTTCTTCATTTTTGGTGGTATGCAGCTTGCACGTGGCAAGAAAAACGCCTAAAGCTCAATTCCTAAAGCTAAATTGAGAGTTTAGTTTTAAGTAGCGCAACGTTTTTTCTATAAAAGTTAGTTTCTTTTTATAGAGTTTTCAAAAACCCTCTGCAGTCATTTTTGTGCAGGGGGTTTTTGTTCCTTATAATGGATTAGCGCGTAAGAGACGAGTACATAATAATGACGTGCCCCCTTGGTGCGTTTGGCGCACAGACCTTAAGAATTGCGCGGGTGTCAAGAACGCGACAACGCTAAAAGTGCACGAGCGTTAAAAATGCAAGTGTTTAAAAACGCGTTAACGTTAAAAGTGTGCGAGCGCCTATTAGTGCACAAGCGTCTATTAGCGCCCAAGTGCTCATTAGTGTACAAGCGCCCATGAATGCGGCGAGTGTCAAAAACAGAAAGGTAAAAAGATATGGAACTTGGTTCAACAGTACACCTTGTTTATACTGGTACATTAGATGATGGCAGTGTTTTTGGCACTGCAAAAAAAGAAGAACCCATGGTTTTTCAAACAGGATTAGAGCTTACAATCCCTGGTTTTGAGCGTGAGGTCATGCAAATGGAAAAAGGCGAGAAAAAGACCTTTACGCTTGGCATATATGATGCCTATGGCGAATATCTAGATGACTTTGTACAGCGCATTCCGCGCGCTAATGTTCCTGTTGATGTAGAAGTTGGAAAGCGAGTTTGGCTCACAAACGAGGCAGGAGAGCGTGTTCCTGTTACGGTTAAAGAGATTAATAAAGACGAAGTTTTCTTTGATATGAACCACCCCTTGGCAGGTAAAGAGCTTACCTTTGAGGTTGAAGTTCTTGAAATTGAAGATCCCCCAAAAGATTTTGTCTCTGCCCAAGAGCAGCGCAAACGCGATGAAAAAATCGGAAAGCAATACAATATCGGAGAAGACGAACACGGCATGACAACCATGCTTTAATTTACGGTCAGAGGGCTAGAACCTCTTACCAATTAGAAAAACTAGGGGCTGCATTAAACGTGGCAGCCCCTTGAGTTTTCTTTAAAGCTTAATCCTTTATATGGCGTTCCAGCTTATTTGTATAACGAACACCACGCTTGTTTGCCTGCTTATTTGTGTGGCGAACACCCTGCTTACTGGCCTGCTTATTCGTGTGGTGTTCGCCCTTATTTGCCTTACAAAATTTTATAGATTGATAAAGCTATTTGGGTTTTCGTTATAAGCATCCATAACATTGCTGCTTACATCCCCATAACGCACATATTCTAGATTATCAGCGCGCCTAATCATGGCATTGTCCATTACCTCA
>CAVEKR010000114.1:0-4833 GCA_963616365.1 Bacteroidaceae bacterium | reverse complement strand
GAGGCTGCTATTAATGCATTTGGGCATAGAATTATAGAATCTATGCTAGCTGTTGAAGTAGCTATCTACAAAAGCTATATTGACATATACAGTCCTGGCAAATTTCCAAATGGCATAACTCCAGAGCAATTCATAACCCAAACATTAAAGCCTATTCGTAGAAACCCACTTATAACAAGGACGCTTTATTATTCTAAAGACATGGAAAGTTTTGCCACAGGGCTTAAGCGTATTTATGATTCCTGCTCTAAGGCTGGTGTAGTGGTGGAGTTTATCACTGAAGAATACGGATTTACTGTAAGGTTTCATCGCCACAGCGGCAAAGGCTGGAAGCAAGATGAACTCACTAATGCCACGCAAAGTGCCAAAAATTTTTCATCCAATGCTTTAGAGCTTGATAAATCTTTGAATTCTAGCAACTTAGCAGAAAGATCTAATAAACCAACAAAAGTAAAAGAGAAGAACACGACTCAGCATAACTCAGAAACCACAAGGCAAAAAACATCAACTTCTGCGCAAACAAGTCAAGGTCCAATCAAGCAACTTTTAAGCAAGATGAGCAATGTCCATTTTGTAAGCGGAGACAAAAGTAGGCATTGGGAAATTATTTAGAAGCTTGAATATGCTTTTAGCTTAGTGCAAGTTTTGCATGACCTAGCTGCGATGTTTGGGCAACCTACCGCGGTTTTCTTTTGACCTGCTGTAGTTTTTGGATAATATGCTGCGATTTTCTACTATAATGCATACATTATGAAAAAAGATCCGACAAAAAAGATTGCTGAAAATCGCAAGGCGCGCCACGATTATTTTATTGAGGAGCGCTTTGAGTGCGGCGTTGTGCTCACAGGCACCGAGGTATGCAGCCTGCGAGAGAACAGCTGTAACCTGCGCGATTGCTATGTTTTGGTGCGCAACGGAGAGGCTTGGCTTAACGGGGTCTACATCGCTCCTTACAGCCATGGCTCCGTGTGGAACGTGGATTCTGACAGGCGTCGCAAGCTTTTGTTGCACAAAAAAGAGATCTTGCGCCTCAAGCAGCTTTCTGACCAGCGCGGATACACTCTCATTCCGCTATCGATGTATTTCAAGAAGGGGCGCGTCAAGGTAGAAGTGGGCGTTTGCAAGGGCAAAAGGGAGTACGACAAGCGCCAATCCATCAAAGAGCGCGACGCCAAGCGCAACATCGATAAAACCATGAAGTCGCAGCGCTACTAGGGCGTTCGCCAGCATTATTGTTGGCATAGAGCTTATGGATAGCATTGTGTCAAATTGTTTACAGCGCCAGTTTTTAATGGCGAACACCACACTGGTTTTGGCGTGCCTCTACGTGATTTTCTGTCGTGTCTCCATACGGCAAATGGGCAAAAGTTGTGCTCGGCGTCTTGTTTAAATGACCTTTACCTTAATCAACCTGCACAAGCGTGAAGACTTCGTTGTCGTAATGCTTTGATAAAAGCTCGCGCGGATGCAAAAAAGCAAGCTCCAAAATAAAGGCAAACCCTGTGACTTTAGCGCCAGTTTGTGTTACCAAATCTGCTGTTGCAATGGCAGTTCCACCTGTGGCAATGAGGTCATCAACCACCAAAACTTTATCTTCAGGCACTAGGGCATCTTTGTGAATTTGCAGCTCATCAGTGCCGTATTCTAGCTCATATGTTTGCGAATACACCTCGCGCGGGAGCTTGCCTGGCTTTCTTGCCAGCACAAAGCCTGCGTTAAGCCCGCAAGCGATGAGCGTTCCCACCAAAAAGCCACGCGCCTCAGAGCCGACAACTTTGGTAATGCCTTTGTCTTTGAAGTGAGAAACCATTGCTTTTGTGAGCGCTTGCAGCCCTTCTGCATTAGCAAAAAGCGGCGTTATGTCTTTGAAAACAACGCCAGGTTTTGGGTAGTCTGGCACATCTGCAATCAGGCTTTCAAAATCAAAGTTTTCTGCATCCACGGTCATACTTTTCTCCTCATTTTTAGGTCTTGGTCTTAAATCTAGCTGGGAATTTAGCGGCGGCTTGATTAGTCGTTTCTTAAGTCTGGCTTAAGACTTAGTCGCAGCTTAATTGGCGCACACTTTAAATCCAACTGCGGTTTACTTAACCCATGTTTTTAAATCCAGCTTCGGTTTAATTGGCGCACGCTTTTGCCAGCTACTAGCCCATATTTTCCTTTGCTTTTTCATTATCATGCCTGCGCTTGCTATATGCTGCAGCTGCTGCAGCTCCAGCGCCCACGAGCGCCAAAGGTCCAAGAAGTGATCCTCTATCGTCGCTGGTGCGCGGGGTGTTCGCCCTGTTTTTATTGCTACTGCCGCTCGACACTTGCTCTTTAGCTGCTGCATTAGCAGGAGTATAAGTTGCTGCATGCAAATTTGTTCCAGAGCTAGAGCTAGTAGCAGCGCTAACTGTAAATGCTTCTGGAAACGCATCTGCGTCATGGAACACGCCTAGAGAGTCAGGGCTTACTGCCCCTACCACGTTAAATGGGGTTGCGCTAATTGCAGAAGCCTTAAATGCTGATACGCCAATTGCAGAGGCTCCAGCAGCCCCAACCGCAGCAGCCTTGGTCCCTAAGCCACTAGCCGCAGCAGCCCCAATTGCAGAAGCCTTAAGCGCAGACGCATTTTTAGAGCTAGAACTATCAGGCACTTCAATAGGAGTAGAGTCATCAAACGGAAAGCTTGGTGCGTTGTGCTTTAGCGAATCGCTCAAGTTTGTGCTATCTGCCTCTGCATTGCTTACAAAGGCATAAACTTGAACGCTATTTTGACCAGCCCAGCTATCTGGAACAGTAAAGTCTATTGTTCCATATGTGCGCTCATCTCCTGGCCAAAGCAAAGAATTAAAGTCCGTTGCACTTAAAGTTCCGCAAAGTGTGCTGTTTTCACCGCTGCTTTCAGCGCTGCTATCTTGCAAGCTGTTTAGCGCGTTGTGTTGTGCCAAATAGACCTCATCTGGCATACGAATTGCATTGCCAGAATCATCTGTTCCTTGATAATCTTGAGGAGTTGGAAACATCAAGTCTCCCAAATTGTCAAAACGCTTGCTTGCAAGGGGTTGACCTGAACCTTGTTCGTTATCATAAAGCTCTACCGTAAAAGCCTTTAGCGGCAAATTACCATTGTTTGCCACGCGCACGCTTGCATGGCAAGTGTCTCCTGCTCCACAAAAAGCGTCCAAGCATGTTGCAGAGATTAGTTGCACAGAGCAAACAAGTGGCACGTTTACTTGGTAGATGTTTCCTTTGCCAGCTTCTGCATCGGTAATCTCTGTGGTAATAAAGCTTAAAAGACCGCTACCAATTTCTGCGTTTTCAACCACGTCAAGAGGGTGGCTTGTTTGGCACAAGGGGTAAAAGCTATGATATGTGCTGCGCTCAGAATCCCAATTAGCTGCATAAATCGAGTACTTTTTGACCTCTTGTTCTGGAGCTTCTTCGCTGCCCAAGACCGTTGTTTCAGAGCCAGGATTTATATCTGCGCCCTCTGTAGAGGGGTGTTCGCCCTCCTGAACATGGACAGCAAAAAGACGTGAACCATCTTCAGATGCCGAAAAGCTCGTCATGTTTGCAATGCCCACTTTATAGCGTCCAAATTCCCAGCTCCAGCCACTATTTTTTCTAGGCATCCAAAGCTCTAGCTCTTTGCGATCTATTACGCTTGCGTTTTCTCCCTCGTTGACGTGCTGTTTTGCGCTGACAATAAACCAGCCGCGAGAGGGCAATATGATTGGCTGTGCAACGTCTTCAAAATTATAGGTGTAGGCAGTGCTTAGTATTTTTGAGGCAATGTAATACATGTGTATAACAATTTGGTAAGCATTGGTTTTTTCAATAGAAGGAATAACCCAAGTAATGCCTGTTGATTGGCTTTCCTCATTCCACCTAGGACCTTTATTTGCCTGAAAGCTTTGGTAATAGGATTGCGTAGTTGAGCCGTAGGGGTGATAAGATACCGTGTCTGCCACATCGCTAAACTTTGCTGCAGAAACAACCCTAGTATTAACGGTGTAAACCGCGCCCGTATCTGCCACTTGAGCGCCCACCCACGAGAAAAACAATTGACCAGAAATCTCATGATAATTAACACTTGGGCAATAGCATGTGGTTTTGCTGCTCAGCTGCTCTATGGTAGCACTTTGCAATACAGCAGTGTCGTCTTGCTTATTTGTATCGTATTCCAAAAATGTCAGGAATTGATTAGCCCAACGCGCTTCAAAGCTGTCTGAACTTTTTTGTAGGATTTTGCTTGTGGCAATATTAAAGAAGAACACCCCAGCTGAATTTGGATTTTCGCAAACATCAAAGTCAAAGTCATTGGAATTTAACCTGATGCATTTTTCGTATAGGCTCTTCATTCCAAAATCTATAACACGAGCCTCACCCCAAGACCCATCTGATTGAAGTTTTGTCATCAAAATTCTTGAGCGTGCTACACTTATGCTTTCTGAAAGCTCCTCGCTGCTTAAAGGATTGTCTTGCTTTTCAAAAAGCCCAGAGCTGGCGCTGTATTTGAAGTAACAGTTTTTATCTGCAGAATTATAGGAATTTACATTGACTACGCAAAGGCGGAATAAATACCAAGAACCATCCTTGGTTTTAACGACCTTGTGCCTAGAATCCGAATTGACATTTTTAAAGATGCAATCATCAACTGCTGGAACAATACCAAGCCTGCGATCATAATTATTAGGAGCAGAAAGACTTCCAGAAGGAACAATACCAAAACCAGAAACTGCAGCATCTAATGCTTTTTCTTGCCCATAGGTAAAGGTGCTGGCTAAGTCTGGTTTTTTATCCTCATCTGTAGAGCCTTCTATTGTAGAACCTTCTACTTGCGCGTTA
>CAVEKR010000113.1:0-4863 GCA_963616365.1 Bacteroidaceae bacterium | reverse complement strand
ATCTATAACAATTTTGATTGTAGGGGGTACTTTAAACCATGCTTTTCCTGTTGCAAACCCTACACCCACATCTGTTGAACCCATTCCAGTTGAAAGCGCACCTAAAGCACCATAAGTGCAGGTATGAGAGTCCGCTCCAATGGTTAAATCCCCTGGGACTACAACGCCTTGCTCTGGTAAAAGGGCGTGCTCTACGCCCATCACACCAACTTCGTAATAGTGTGTGATGCCTTGCTCATGTGCAAAATCACGCGTTTTCTTTGCTTGCTCTGCAGATTTAATGTCCTTGTTTGGCGTGTAATGATCTGGCACAAGCACTACTTTTGTAGAATCAAAAACAGTGTCTGAAATTTGCTTACAAACATCAATAGCAATTGGCGCTGTAATATCATTGGCATGTACAATGTCTAAGTCACACTCAATAAGTTGTCCTGGAACTACCTCATCTAAATGAGCATGCGCTGCCAAGATTTTTTCTGCTATAGTCATAGCTCGAGGCATTGTTATACCTGCGCTTTCTTAATAATTTCTGCAAAATCTTCTAGCTTCATAGAACCAAGATCACCTTCATGGCGCTCACGAACGGCGACTTCGCCATTTTTTATCTCGGCATCTCCTACCACTAGCATGTATGGAATTTTTTGCTGTTGAGCCTTGGCAATCTTTACACGCATTGGCTCGTTTTGACTATAAACCTCAACGCGTCCTCCAACTTCAAGCAGCTTTTGGGAAATATCTTTTGCTGCTTGCTCATGCCTATCAGCTATTGGAATGACAACAGCCTGCACAGGAGCTAACCACAAAGGAAGTGCACCTGTTGTTTCTTCAAGCAGAATCCCCAAAAAACGCTCCATGGAACCAAAAATAGTACGATGCAACATCCAAGGACGATCAGTCGTATTCTCTGATGTGCGATAAAGCAAATCAAAACGCTCGGGCAAATTAAAGTCCACTTGCACTGTTGAGCATTGCCACCATCTGCCAATAGCATCTTTTATTTTGATGTCAATTTTAGGTCCGTAAAACGCGCCATCGCCTTCGTTTATCTCATAAGACATACCGTGGCGCTGTATTGCTTCTTTGAGAAAGCTCTCTGCCTTCTCCCAAATCTCATCGCTACCAATGGATTTTTCTGGACGCGTTGAAATTTCTGCAGCATATTCAAAACCGAATTCGCCCATAACAGCATCAACCAAATCAAGCACTGACAAAACCTCGTCAACTACTTGATCTTCTCGGCAAAAGATATGAGCATCGTCTTGAGTAAAGCCACGAGCACGCATAAGCCCATGCACAGCACCTGACATCTCATGCCTATAAACCGTTCCAAACTCCGAATACCTAATTGGCATTTCACGATAACTGTGCAGGTCATTTTTATACAAAATCACATGACCTGGGCAGTTCATAGGCTTTACGCCATACTCTGTCAAGTTAGGATTTTCTTCTGAGCCCTCATTGATGCTAAAGAAGTACATATTTTCTTTGTAGTAACCATAATGACCAGAAGTCTTCCAAACATCAGCTTTATATATGTGAGGAGTGATGACCTCGCTATAACCTCTGCGATAAAGCTCTTTACGCAGCCATTCTTGTAATAGGCGAATAACACGAGCACCCGCAGGAAGATAAAGCGGCAAACCAACACCAGCGTTTTCATCCATCATATAAATGCCAAGCTCGCGACCAATTTTTCGATGGTCGCGCTTTTCGGCTTCTTCTAGGCGATACAAGTATTCCTTAAGGTCTTTTTTGTCAAACCATACCGTCCCGTAAATGCGCGTAAGCATTTGCCTGTCGCTATCTCCACGCCAATATGCACCAGCAGTTTTAAGCAACTTAAACGCACCAACACAACCTGTATGAGGAATATGCGGTCCGCGACATAAATCGGTAAAATCACCTTGAGTGTAAAGGTTGATTTGCACATCTTCAGGCAGCTCGTCAATAAGCTCAAACTTCAAGTCCTGTCCAGGAAGTGCTTCTTTTGCTTCTGCTTTTGAAACACTCCTATGGTTAAAAGGCTGCTTTTCTTTGATGATTTTTTTCATCTCGGCCTCGATAGCTTCTAAATCTTGAGGACCAAAAGCGCGCTCGTATTCAAAGTCATAATAAAAACCGTCATCGATAGCAGGACCTATGCCAAACTTTACGCCAGGGTAAAGATGTTGCACAGCTTCTGCCATGATATGGGCTGTTGAATGACGCAAAAGACCAAGTGCTTCGGGGGATTTTTTGGTGATTATTTCAATTGATGCGCCATCTGTTACAGGGCTATCAAGATCAACAAATACACCATCGATTTTTCCTGCAAGTGCTGCTTTTGCTAAGCCAGCTCCAATTGAAGCTGCCACATCTGCAACATTTGCACCTTCTTCAAGCTCTTTTTTAGAGCCATCGGGTAATACAACAGAAATCGTAGACATTTCCATTCCTTTCTGCCCAAGCACGCTTACAAACCGTGTGGGACTTTACTTTTCAGCCTTGGGAACAAACCAAGGCATACCTTATTAAAACATCGCAGCTAACAACATATCATAGCTATAAATATTGTAGCTGCAACGATAAAACCTTAACCATTAGCTGGGGCTATTGCCTGTTGCTGTTTCTGCCAACTACCAGCTAGCCTACTGCTTGTTACTGCCAACTACCAGCTAACCCATTATCTGTTGTTACCAACTAGCAGCTAACCCATTGCCTGCCAACTATCAACTAACGTTAGCCTGTTGACTACCAGCTATCGCCAACCAATCCAGCCAAAATCGCAATTATTATTTTGCTGATTTTTTTGTGCTTGTAGTTCTGCCTGCGGTCTTACTGCGTTGTGTAGCAGATGTAGAAGAACGCGAAGAAGACTGTTGCGCACCTTGTCCTTCTACGCTTGTTGTAGGTTTTGCACTGCTCGTTTGCTTGCGTTGACTAGAACGTTTGCTTGAAGAAGTCTTGCCTTGACGCGAACGCTGTGAGCTTTGAGAACCACGAGTTTTTGAACCCGAAGATCCAACAAGTTGCGTGCAATAAGGGCACATACTCCAATCTGGCTCAAGCGTGCGCCCGCAACGAGTGCAACGATTGCGCAGCTGCTGATGGCAACGTGGGCACACCACAAAATCCTTTTTTGCAGGATAACCACAGTGCGGACAGTCTTTATATTCTTCTAGCTGGCGTTGCAAAAGCTCAAGCTGCATATCTTGCTCATCACGATCAAGCGCACAAAGGCTTGGACGCAATAGACAATATGCAATTAGACCAGCCACTGGTATGATAGCGATAATGGTCCACATTATGGCAGGCGCTTGGCGCATGCGCGCATCGCGATTAACCCAAACGATGCTTAAAAGATATAGCATAATAATGATAATGACAAAAACGCCTAGTGCAATTTGCACTGGCAGGCTAAACATTTGAGTTAATATTTCGCTCATCAAAGCCCCTTACAACATACGAGTTGGTAAATAAATACGCATTTGAAATGTAAACCTAAGAACACTGTTCAAACGCATATCTAGAAATTTTAGCATTAAATGCGTATATATGCAGCAAAAATTAAAAAGTCAAATTTAGCACACAGTTAAAGCCATTGTGCTGCTGCATTTTTTTGCATCACTAGCTACTTTTACCACGTTGCATTTTTTGCAACGCTAACCATTTTTACCACACTGAATTTTTTACGGCGCTAGCGGCTTTTAGCATACTGCATAACGCTTTTCCTAAAATCTTGCACCATGTTCAAAGTTTTGCGTTATCCTTAGAGAATGTATTTTGCTCCATATAAAGACAACTGGTTAAGCTCGCCGCATGTTCCAATGGGTAGCGCATTTCATTGCGTGCCACAGGTTCATGCCCTCTATTTTGGCCCTGCTGAATGTGCTAGACATCTATTTGCACGCTTTGCTGATGACAAAAATGCATCCTACCTGATAATTTCTGATGAAGAAATGTCAGTTGGAAAAAGCGAAGAACTTGTGCTCAGAGCCATTGAAGAAATTCTAAGCATTTATCCTGATACGCGTGCGTTTATTTTATGCACGGGATGCCAGACTTCATTCATTGCGCTTGACGGAAAGAATTTATGCCAAGAAATAAAAAAGCTCTACAACGTCGATTGCACGTACTTATCTGTCAATAGGCTAGCAGCGCAAAACACCCCAGGGCGTGGTCGAGTTAGCGTTCCAGGCGGAGACAGATTTCACACACGTTCTACTTTGATGCAGCTAATTTCTAAAGAGAATTCCAAGAAAAAAGACAGCATCTTATTTCTAAGCGATGCGGCTTTTAGCACGCCTTTTGGCACTCCCTTTAGCACTGACAGCAAGGCTCAGCAATTGAACGTAATAAACAGTGCTCAATGGAAAACCTATGACGATTTTCTAGAAACACGCAATGCTGCTCTTATTGTTAGCACAGCTCCTGTTTGGGATGAAAGCGCAGAAGTCTTGCACAAGCAACTTAATTGTCCAGTCCTACACCTGCCTATTAGCTATATGATTGAAGAGATTGACGAACACTACGCTCAAATTAACGCCTACATAAACAGGCAAGAACAAATCAACTCCAAGCCCCTAGACAGGCAAACCACGCCCATGAATAAACAAGCCGAGCCCTTGAATGGACAAACCGAACCCGATTTTACTTTTTGCCAAAGCGAGCTCCCCCAAGATGGAGAAGCTAATCCCTCAAATGAACAAGAAACCATTCTTTCCAAAGTTGCACCAGCCCGCAAGCAGGCGCTATGTGCACTAAAAGAGGCTCTACAACGCGCAGGCAACACACCCATAGACCTTGATTTGCGTGGAAGCATGCGACCTTGGAATTTGGCATGGAGCTTAATTTGTGCAGGGTTTAATGTTTCTTCATTTACTT
>CAVEKR010000112.1:0-4915 GCA_963616365.1 Bacteroidaceae bacterium | reverse complement strand
CTCGCCGGGCTCATAAC
Organism: Bacteroidaceae bacterium; assembly: GCA_963616365.1. Lineage (GTDB taxonomy): Bacteria > Actinomycetota > Coriobacteriia > Coriobacteriales > QAMH01 > CAVAWX01. Next base: position 4,898 of record CAVEKR010000112.1, on the reverse strand, counting down.
CCGGAGGTCGTTGGTTCAAATCCAGCCCCCGCGACCAAATCTTTTCAAAGCACCTGCCATTTTATACGCCTTAAGCACATGCACTATACCGACGCACGTTCTCATTGGCACACTACATATACGCACGTCAGCATTAGCATATGCTTGTATGTACGCACAAAATGCATTAGCACATACTATACGCACGTGCCGTATTCGACCAGTACATGCTGCATACACGCACGTCCAACTAGCACATACCATATACACGCACCTCAACACAAACAAACGCGCAATTGCATGAATTAAAAACATGAGTTCAAACCAACTAAAAATCATAGCTCTTATATCCATGACCATTGATCATATTGGTTATTTTGTGTTCCCAGAAGTGCTGTGGCTGCGCATTATTGGCAGATTGGCGTTTCCTATCTTTGCTTTTATGATTGCACAAGGTTGTTTTTATACAAGAAACATTTGGAGATACTTTGGCACAATGTTTGCTTGCGCAGCAATTATGCAGCTAGTTTATGCAATATGTATGCACTCGCTTTACCAAAGCATCATGACAACTTTTACCCTATCAATCCTAAGCGTAATTTGCCTGCAAAACCTAGAGAAAAAACGCGATGTTCTAAGCGCTGTACTTTTTGTTCTCATGATTGCAGCAGATGTGTTCATATGCAAAATACTTCCCAACACCCTGCCTACCTTTCAAATTGACTATGGGTTATTTGGCGTGCTCTTGCCACTTATTGCCTATCTTCCACTTGCGTTTGCTAACAAAATTGACGGCAGCAACGCAAATGACAGCAGCGCATATGTCGCCCCCACTAGCAGCACAAACGCCACATACAACATCACTGAAGCTTACGCCCCCGTCAGCAGCACAAATAACAGTAACACCTACATCGCCCCGACTAGCAGCACAAACACCGCAAACGCAGAACCCAAGCGCAAAAAGAGCATAAGCCCAAAGCTGCGCTACTTTATGATTGGCGCATTTGCCATAGGTCTTGTGCTGCTTTGCTTTGATATAGTGCGTCCAAGCTGGAATATTCAATGGTGGTCGCTATTATCTCTTGTGCTGCTAGTTTTTTATAATGGCAAAAGAGGTAGCTGGCACATGAAATATCTTTTCTATATTTATTATCCATGCCACATTCTTGTTTTATACTTAATAGGACAAATGGCGGCGGGCGCGTTTTAATGCCACAACGAGCGTGGTGTTCGCCATAAAAATAACCCAAAGCAAAAGCGGGCTTATGCAAAGCAAAGGCGAGCCCACACAACAAGCAAAAAGGAAGGCAACCATGATTAACGAGAAGTTAGCAGCTCTAGGGGCTGCGCCAAATAAAATTAGGAGCGCATTTGCGTACGGACTTGCGCGAAAAGCAGAAATTGGGGCGGATAAGGTTTTTGACTTGTCGATTGGAAACCCCAGCGTTGCAGCGCCGCAACAACTCGATGACGCGGTCATCAAAGTTGCGCAAGAACACACAAGCGCAGCTCACGCCTATTCTCCCTCTCCTGGGCTTAAAGAGGTTCGCATGAAAATTGCTGCCAATTTAAACGAGCGTTTTAACACAAACTACAGCTTTGAACACCTGTATTTGACAGCTGGGGCGGCAGCTGGGCTTGCCGTTGTGCTAAAGGCCATTGTCATGCCTGACGAGGAGGTCATAACCGTTGCCCCCTATTTTACAGAATACAAAGTTTGGGCAAGAGGCGCTGGCGCTAAACTCATAGAAGTGCCTGCTAGAGCCAGCGATTTTCAGATAGACATTGACGCCATGGAGGCTGCCATCAATAAGAAGACTTCTTGCGTCATTATAAACACTCCGAACAATCCTGTTGGAACCATCTATTCTGAAGAAAATTTGCGCCAGCTTGCGCGCGTGCTAGAGCAAAAATCCCAAGAGCTCGGGCGACCCATTTATCTCATTTCTGATGAGCCGTACAGGGAGCTCTATTATAATGAGGCCGATAAACCTGCTTGGGTGCCGAGCATTTACAAGGACACGATTGTGGCTTATAGCTGGTCAAAGAGCATGAGCCTGGCAGGCGAGCGCATTGCCTATCTGCTCGTGGGGCCCGATGTGGCAAAAAGCAGGGAGGTCTATGACGCAATCGTTGGCGCGGCGCGCCTTTACGGATACATCTGCGTGAGCGTTACCTTTCAAAAGGCGGTCGCTACCTGCATTGATGCGCCAGTCAACAAGCAGCCATACGATGAAAATCGCAAGTTCTTTATGGAGGGCCTGCGCAAAATTGGCTACACGTTCATAGAGCCAAAGGGGGCGTACTACCTGTGGATAAAGTCCCTAGAGCCAAGCTCTGACGCCTTTTGCGAGCGAGCCAAAAATCACGAGCTGCTCATTGTTCCTGGCACGGAGTTTGGTCAGGATGGCTGGGTTCGCGCTGGTTATTGCTGTGAGAAAAAGACAATTCAAGGCGCACTGGGCGCTTTTGAAAAATTGTGGGCTGAATACAATAAGTAGCTGCAAGGATTAGGGGGCGAACGCCACGTTGGCTTTGGCGTTTTTTATGACGAACACCACGCTGGTTTTGGCATAAAATTGCGGGGCGAACGCCACGTTGGCTTTGGCGTTTTTTAGGGCGAACACCCGCGTAAATTGGCGGGCGTGCCCTCGTGTGGTTTTGCCTGCGTTTTAGAGCATGTTCTTGTCAAATTCGTAGACCTGCTTAAAATGTTCATTTGTTTTAAGCAGGTTTTCTGGCAAACTGTCAAATTCAATCTCTGTTATTTTTGAAGCATTTTCTTTGAGCATTATCACGCGGTCAAAACTTTTGATATCTTGCAAATGATGGGTCACTACCAGCAAAGTTTTGTTCTTTGTTGCTTCAAAAAGGGTTTCTGTCAATATATGTTGCGTATAAGGGTCAAGTGCATTAAATGGCTCATCTAAAACTATGATTGGCGTATCTGCAAGCAAAGCGCGCGCAAGCAAAAGCCGCTGCTTTTGACCTCCAGAAAAGCGTGTTCCCGCCTCTTGCAAAATACAATCTAGCCCATCTGGCAAGCTTTGCACAAAATCTAGAAGCTGGGCAGATTTGAGTGCTTCAAAAATTTGTTCATCACTTACACTAGGAGCAGAAAGCAAAAGATTGTCGCGAACGCTGCGATTAAACACATAGCTGTCTTGTTCAATAAAGCTAATGAGTTTATATATATTTGCATTCAAGTTTTGAATTGGCACGTTTGCAATGCAGACCTCCCCCTTTTGGGGCACTAGCTGAGCTGCCAAAATATCTACCAAAGTTGATTTTCCACAACCACTTTTTCCAAGAATTGCTATTTTTTCTCCTGTTTTAATTTGCAAGTTGAAGTCTTGGAAAATGACCTGCTCACTATTATTATAGCTAAAAGAGACATCTTTAAGCTCTATTGAGTATTTAGTGTCAATACTACTGGAGTGTTCACCATTATTTGAACAGCGCTTTTTTTGCTTTGTGGCTTCGTTATTTACGGTTTCGCTATTTGTGACGCGCTTTTCTTGCTCTTGGAATTCTTTTTCTAAAGTCTCTTTCCTGTTTTGGCAATTTTCAAGGGTTTCCAAATGCAATATGCCCTGCCTGTGCATTTGAGCTTGAAAAGCTTGCTCGCACACGGGAGCAAAAAGTTCTATGAGTGGGAAAAATCCCAGCACAAAAGCCGAGACAAAATTAAAAGCATCGTTTTGAGGGTTTGCTCCAAACGCAGAAGCAGACCATGCACAAATGACAAGAACGCAAGCGCAAAATATGCATGTTTGCAAAAGGGTGTTGACTCGCATAAAGCGCTTGACCTTTAGTTTTTCTTTGTGCAAGTTCTTTTCAAGTTCAGAAATTTTTTGCAAAGCCTCATCTGTGCGCGCAGCCAGCTTTATGTCAAGAGCACCAAATACACAATCGTTGAGCTGGGCGTAGAGCTCTTTTTGATATGTATCAATGTTTCGTGCAACATTTTTGCTGCATATAAAAGCAGCTAGTGGGATAACAATCAGAGCAAGCGCCAAAAGGCACGCTATGCATATAAGCAGCTGCCAGCTCAAAGCTGCAAAAATGACGCACAAAATAATAAAGACAATTATTGAGCAAATATAAGGCAGCACGCAGCGCAAATAGAGGTTTTGCAAATGCTCAACATCTTTAACAAGCAGCTTTACAAAATCGCCCGAACTGAATTTTCGTGTGTCAAAAATTTTCATGTGAGAAAGGAGTTCAAAGATGTGGGTGCGCACAAATGAACTTATACGCAGCACAAAGTCGTGACTTATTAGCCTTTGGATATAATTAAGCACTGGCTTTGCAAAACCGCATAGCTGTATCAAGGCTACGGGAATCATAATCTGATAAAGCGTCGTTTGGCTTTGTGCAGTCTTAGAGATTAAATACCCTCCCACAAACATCAAGGCAGCTGCTGCTAGAGAGCTTATAATTGCCAAAAGTATTGCAAGTGCTGCTTGTTTTTTATATGCGCGGGCGTGTGCGAGGTTGTTTGTATGGCTATATGCGCTTGTATGGCTCTGCGCCTGCCTGTTTGTGTGGCTCTGCGTTTGCTTATCTGCCTGCACGTTTGCATGCAAAAACTCATCGCTGCGCTTTGTTTTTTTGTATGAAGCACTCATAAAACGCACCGTCCATCTTCTAGAACAAAGCTCCTATCTGCGTTTTTAAGCCAATGCAGCCTATGAGTAGCAATAATCACTAGCCTATTTTCAAAAAGCGGCAAAAGTGCTTTTTTGAGTTCAATTTCTGTTTCAATATCTAGATGTGCCGTTGGTTCATCAAGCAAAATTACCTTTTTACTTCTATCTAAAAATGCACGTGCAAAGGCAATTCGCTGTGCTTGACCTGCAGATAAATTCTTGCCTCCCTCATCTAAAACAGTATCAAGTCCTTGAGCTAGCTTGCCT
>CAVEKR010000111.1:0-4919 GCA_963616365.1 Bacteroidaceae bacterium | reverse complement strand
TATCAATATCATCGACGGTCGCTATTTCTTTGTCGTTAGCTGTTATAGTTGAACCGACAAGTTTGAAAGGATTTTCGTCGTTACCCATATCTATAGCACCAGCCCAATGATCTTTATTTACATAAAGTTGTTTGGTATTAAGGTGTAATTGATAGCCATTAATAGATGTGGAGCCAGCTTGATTACCAATAGAAACATCTGAAGCAGAAGGATTTATATAAACACATTGCCCTTTAATATAAGTCTTGCCTTGCAGACCATCAATAAAAATGCCCTCTGTATCATCCGTTAAGCCACCCCAACATTGAAGATTAAAAGACTTTAAGGCATTAATCCCAACACTATTGCCCCCAATGTATACTGTATTCTCATTATGTATACTTATAGCTTTACTTTGTATATCACATGTGCCACTGTATTTGCTACCAATAGAAACTGTTCCTTGCCCAGATTCATCAAGGTATAAAGTTCTTTCTGGGTCAGAATCTGGATCAGCATTGCTATGTAAACCAGCCCTTATGCGTAAGGGGTAATAGCTAAGATCTCCAACAGTAGCACCAAAAGATAACCCAGCGCTTGCATATGTGCTTATAAGTTTATTATAGTTGCACGCAATACTTGTACCTAATGCTGCCCCATCATCGGTGTAAGTATTCTTTAAATTAAACGATTGCGAAGCCAAAGAGACCTCATCACCGCTAAACTTTGCAAGCTGCGTGCCACTATCATCTTTAAGCGTCATGCCTTCAGCGTTGATAACACCCTTACCCTTAGCCAAAGAGACCTCATCGCCGCTAAATTTAGCCGCTTGAGCGCCCGAGCTGTCATTTATAGTCATGCCTTCGCTATCAACAACGGTTCGATCTGCGCCACCATCGCATACTTTGAAGGCTTTATCAGTAATCCAAATATTACTTTTATCAACGCTTGCGTCTTTGCCATTGATAACATGAGCGCCCAAATCATCATGGTAAAAATAAAGCCTGTCTTTGTCATAATTATCACTCATATCTTTAGCCGCCGCTTCAGCCGCTTCAGCTGCTGTTTGCGCTTTACTTGCAGAGACTCCAGCGTTTTTAGCATATTGTTCTGCATTGTTGGCTTTTGTTTCAGCATCGTCGGCCGCTTCATTTGCAACCCCCGCCGCCGTTGTTGCTTTACTTTCAGCCGCTAAGGCTTTTGTCGCCGCTTCATTAGCAGCCGCCGCCGCTGTTTGAGCAGGCTCTACAGCCGCCGCGGCATCTTTAGCCGCTTTATTAGCAGCCTCTGCCGCTTTTTGTGTTGGTTCTACGGTTGCAGCCGCTGTTTTAGCCGCCTCTGTTGCACTATCAGCCGCTTCATTAGCAGCCGTTGCTGCGCTTGTTGCATTATCAGCCGCCGTCGTTGCTTTACTTTCAGCCGCCGTTGCATTGTCAGCCGCCGTTGTTGCTTTTGTTGCTGCGCTTGTTGCTCCATCTGCAGCTGTGTTTGCTTTACTTTCAGCCGCTAGAGCTTTGCTCGCCGCTTCATTAGCAGCCGCCGCCGCTGTTTGAGCAGGCTCTACAGCCGCCGCCGCGTCTTTAGCCGCCGCCTCCGCCGCTGTTTTTGATTCACTTGCAGCCGTTGCACTTTGAGCCGCGCTAGTTTTAGCCGCCGCGGCATCCGTTGCTGCTGTTTGCGCTGTCGTTTTAGCCGCTGTGGCGTCCGTTGCTGCTGTTTGTGCTGTCGTTTTAGCCGCTGTGGCGTCCGTTGCTGCGCTTTCTGCTGTTTTCTTAGCCGCCGCGGCATCCGTTGCAGCTGTTTCAGCTTTGCCCGCTGCGCTTTCAGCCGCTGTTTGCGATTTAGTAGCAGCGCTAGCACTTTGAGCCGCGCTAGTTTTAGCCGCCGCCGCGTCTTTAGCCGCCGCTTCAGCCGTCGTTTTAGCCGTTGTGGCGTCGCTAGCAGCGCTCACGGCTGTTTCCTTAGCTTCAGTGGCGTCGCTAGCTGCGCTTTCTGCCTTAGTCTTAGCCGCCGCGGCATCGTCAGCCGCTGTTTGCGCCGTCGTTTTAGCCGTTGTGGCATCACTTGCTGCGCTTTCTGCCTTAGTCTTAGCCGCCGCCGCATCCGTTGCAGCCGCTTCAGCTGTTTTCTTAGCTTCAGTGGCATCCGTTGCTGATTGTTGTGCTTTACTAGCAGCACTCGCGGCATCTTCAGCTGCTTTTTCTGCCGTGTTTTTGGCTGTGATTGCCGTTTCTTTTGCGTCATCTGTTTCAGCGCGTGAACGCTCACCAGCCCCACCTGCACTGATAGCAGTCGCAACCCCTTCCTGTATCAAAATGGTAGCACTATCACCTTTACGCAAATCTCCATCGCATGGAATGCTTACTTGTTGGTCGTTACCCTCTTCGTCTTTCATTATTACAACGACCTCGCCGTTTTCAGCGTCAGATATTACTTCAGCGCTGCTACGACTTGCACCCGTGTCAATAGATTGAGAGCCAAAAATAGCGGCACCTAAATCCATTTTATTTTTCAAGTCCATAATTTAACCCTCCTTTCTAATTATTTAACAGTCAACGTATCATCGCTATGACTCCATCTTTCTTCACATGTAACAGATGTTTGCATAGCCGCCGTTAGCTCTATTTCTTTTTGCGAAATAAAGACATTCGTATCTATTTTTTCACCTTTATCACTGTCTTGATACAACAAGCGCAAAGCACGACCCACAGCAACGTTGGGGTCATATAACATGGTTATTCCTAAAATGCGTTTATAGCTTGATTTAGATGATAAGGATTTTTTTACAGCCGCCTGAAGCTGCGCTGTAATAGTTTCTTCACTTGCATTTTCTGCAAAAGTAGGTGAATTTATTTCTTCAGTAGCCCAATATCCTAAATGCTGAAAAGACCATGGGTGTGTCGGATCCACAATAGCTTCAGCTGTATACACGTTTTTCTTTTTATCTGTACCTGTTTCATAGCTAGCTATTACTTTATTGCAAATATCACCCGTTGAAATATCAACACCTAACATGATTAAAGAATCAATGCCTGTGCTTAAAGTGATACCCGTTGCAACTTGAGATGGGTTAATATATGGCTTTAATACCACCTGCCCGTGTGTATTCACCATAACATAACCATTTACAACATCTGCTAAATGTTGCATTCCATGCAAAACACTTTTACCATGCTCTAATACCCATGCACTTGCAAGAGTAGCATTTGCTTTTTGTATACTATCATCTACAACATACGAAAACCCGCTTCCGCTGCATAGCAATCCGAACTTTTTCCAAGCGATTGTACCTTTGCCAAACGTTGCATTGCTAGTTACTAAATCACTATCCAAAAATTTCATAGGCGAATATAAATCAAGCGAACCTGTAACGCGTCCACGCTCAAGCGTTTGAGTACTCATTTGTGGCACTAGCGTTGCAAGTTCTTCCTCTACACTTTGCCCATTTAAGCTTGCTTTATGCCATATCCTTATAGCACAATGTTTCGGCAGCTCTATATCATCAACATCAAGCGTTGCAGACACTCTATAATCTCCTCTATATGCTTGAGTTATTTTGCCGCCTGTGACACCATCAAGCCAGCTTATGTGGTTATCAGGTCGGCGTGTATCAACACATTCAAAAGAAAATTCATTCTTTATGCCACTTGCACTCCAATTAAATTCAGCCATTACCCACCACCTTGCAACTAATAGAAACATCAAGCAATTTACTATTTGTGGGGCTTTCAGTTGAGCGATCTAGGCTTTCAACAAAGACGTTATATTTTTCACCATATGGGATTCTTAATATCCAATCACATTGAGAGGTCAAAACAGATAAATCACCCTTCCAACCATCTCCGCCTGTAAGGCTAGAGTTAAGCATTTGAGCATCTACTTTAATGGTTTTTGAAAGAGTACCACCATACCTTGAAACAGGATAGCTACGTCCTACAACGTCTACGACTTCACCTGCTATTTCATCATTTGAGGTTATTGATTGGTTATATTTAAGGCGCGCGCTGCCATATTGAGCATTGTCAAAACAAATGAGCCCATTTGATGGCACATTAATTTGATAATCGTATTGGTATTCCTTCCACTCTCCATTGGCAACAGGCACAACTCGCACATTGAAATTAACATCCAAAGGCGGATATTGCACAACCGTGTACCATTTTTTGGTGCTGCTATCATATTGCATGTTATACAATTCAACGCGTGTATTATTATCATTATCTAACCATTCTAAAGAAAGTTGCACATCATCATATACAGTGGTAGTTTTATTGCTGCTCTCTGTATACCAAATAAGTTTTTGATTATATGGCTTATACGTGTTTATTGGGTCAGGCAAATCTGGTTCTACGTGAACAGCTGGTTTAAAAACACCTTGACAACCAGTAACTGGTTTTTGCACACCTAGCCAACGGTCAAATTGAACGCCATCTTCTAAAACATAAAGCCGTGAAAAGGCAAAATAAAGTGTATTAGAAGTAAGGCTTGCTTTACTTGCGCATACTGCATTTATTATAAAGCTAACCTGCCCTACGCTAGATTGCACAGATACATGATCTTCACCGTTTGAAAAATATCTTGCACCACCATTCTTGCAGCAGTCCTCTACATTACCATAAACATTGCGCTGCCAATTAGTTTCAAATATACAATTCCATGCGCCCGTGCTTAATTTAGTGATAGTGTAACCTGTTATTGCAGGTGCAAAGCACATAGTTAGCCCGCAGACCGTCCAAGCCCCGCACTCATTAGCAGCGCTATTATATTGCCTTACTCTAAACTCATAATAATATTTATCAAAATCGGTTAATTCACTATAAGTATGAGCAAATGCTTTTTGCCATGTTGCAGAATACACACCGCCGTTTCGTGTAAATTTAAACGTTGAAGCTTTATCAGGCATTTCTCCTGTGCTGTCATCTGCGTTTGTCCATTCACAC
>CAVEKR010000110.1:0-4992 GCA_963616365.1 Bacteroidaceae bacterium | reverse complement strand
ACAGTAGATAGTGCTGCAAAAGATAAGAAGATAAAGAAAAGCGCACCCCAAAGGCGTCCAAGAGGCATTTGCCCTAAAACTATTGGGAGCGTTTGAAACACCAAAGAAGGACCAGATGTTGGGTCTACTCCAAAAGCAAAACAAGAAGGAAAAATAATTAGACCAGACATTACAGCTACGCAGGTATCAAGTGCAATTGTTGTACCTGCTTCTCCTGTTAGAGAGCGTTGTTTGCCAATGCGGCTTCCAAAAATTGCCATAGAACCCATACCAATAGAAAGGCTGAAAAACGCCTGACCCATTGCTGCATAAGCGGCTTGTCCAAAGTTACTGAGTTGTTCGCCAAAAGTGTCTCCTGCAAACATATGACTAAAGTCTGGCATAAGATAAAAACGCAAGCCCTCAGATGCACCAGGCAAGGTTACAGCACGCACTACCAGCGCAAACATGATAACAAATAGGGCTGCCATCATGACTTTGGTAATGCGCTCCACGCCTTTTTGCAAACTAGAAAAGCACGCCAAAACAGCAATTATCACAGAAATTGCCATCCAAAAAATGAGTTCGGCAGGATTTGCAAGCATTTGGGCAAAAACATCTGCCGTAACATTTGCATCCACATTGTCAAAAGTACCAGTTAAAAACTTGAAAATGTATGAAAGCATCCAGCCGCAAATGGTGGTATAAAACATGAGCAGTATAAATTGACCAATCAGGCTCACCCAAGAAAACCAGCGGAAATTTCCCGTTGCGGGCAGAACATGAAAAGATCTAGCAGCTGAGCGCTGACTTGCCCTACCAACACTAAATTCCATAACCATGATTGGCAAGCCAAAAGCAAGCAAAGCAATCAAGTAGAGCACAAAAAACGCAGCTCCGCCATATTCTCCTGTAATATAAGGAAAACGCCACACATTGCCCAAACCAATGGCACAACCTGCGGCGACCATGATAAAGCCAAGGCGGCTCTTAAAGTGTTCGCGCGGCTGCTCGTTTTCTTGACTTTGATTTTGCGCGTCTACTGCATTATCGTTTTGACTCATTCAACGACTCCTTTTACTTTCTGCCTACATATTCCACATATAGCCCACGCCGCGAACCGTCTCAAGGCAGTCCGCCAGCTGGTTGCCAAGCTTTGCGCGCACGCGTCTGACGTGCACATCTACCGTTCTGGACCCTCCATAATAGTCAAAGCCCCACACACGCGATAATAAAACATCGCGGCTGAACACATGCCCCGGATGCGTTACCAAAAATGCCAAAAGCGCATATTCTAAATAGGTAAAATCTATGGGCTCGCCGTCGACTTTTACCTGATAGGTTGACAAGTTGATAGACATCGAGCCCATGTTAATCAAATCTGAAGAAGCACTTGCCATGCTAGGCCACAAAAGGTGGCGCAACCTTAGCGCTAGCTCGTCTTTGTTTGGCGGCATCACGATAAAGTCGCTCCTGCCCTTTCCTGGCAGGCGCATGTGCGAGATAATTTCTTGGGGAACACCAAACAAAAGAGCAAGCTCTGGATTTGCCTCCATGAGCTTTTCTGCAGCTATAAGGCAGCGCTCCATAATCTGAGCGTTCAGCGCCAAAATCAAACAGTCAGCCTTATTAGCAGCAATTTCTACCTCTTTTGGCAAGCATATTGAAAACTCTGCCTCCAAATTTTGCGCAGCGCTTTCAAAAGGCGCAGATGCAACATCTGGCTGATGCATTAAAACTACTCGTTTTTGCGATAAATCCATTTTTTGTGCCTTTTGTCTAGCTTTCTGTTTGTTGCTTTCTTGTTGTTTGTCCTGCGGTTTTTCTTGTTTTGTGTCCCGCTGTTTGCTTGCTTTGCCTGTTTGTTTGTCCGCCCTGTTTACTCACTCGCATCTATTTTTATTTGTTGTGTCGCTTTTTTGTTAGTGCACATTGTAAAGCATTTTTTGAGTATTTAGCAAAAATACATGAGCTTACAATTTTTTAGGCGCTTTTATTTGCTGACGAACACCACGCTAGCTGCGGCTTTACATTTTTATGAAAACCGCAGCTGCTTGCACGCTTACAAATATTTGCGCGCCTATAATTTTGCGTATTGCTACCATTTGCGTGCTTACAATTTTGGATAGAGAACTTCGAGTTCCCATTTGGTGACCTGTTCGCAATATTTTTGCCATTCTTCACGCTTGTTTGCCACGATGTATCTGTGCATATCCTCGCCCAAAACATCTATCATAAGCTGCGACTTTTCAAAAAGCTCGATTGCTTGTCCCAAATCTTTTGGCAGCGGTTTGTCTTGGCATGGCGCACCTGCGTCAGCGCACTCACACGCGCCATCACTCGCGCCTGCGCTGGCGCACTCGCACGCATCCGCGCCAGCACCTTTACCAGCACCTTTACCAGCACCTTTGCTGCTCGTGTGGTGTTCGCCATTATTATTAACAGCAACACCGCTGTGGTGTTCGCCCTTATCACTTGGATCTTGAAGCTGTAAGTTATCTTCAATCCCTTTGAGGCCGGCACCCAAACAAGCTGCAAAAACGAGGTATGGGTTGCACGCGCAATCGGGACTCCTGAGCTCAAAGCGGGCAGAGCTCTGCTTGTCGGGCTTGTAGCTTGGCACGCGCACCAGCGCCGAGCGGTCGTGGCCGCCCCAATTTATGCGCGTTGGCGCCTCAAAGCCAGCGACCAGGCGCTTATATGAGTTGACGTATTGGTTTGTGAGCAGGCACATCTGCGGGCTGTACTTTAAAAGCCCAGCTAGATAGCTTTTTGCCACCTTTGAGAGACTGTATCCCAGCGGGTCTTTTTTGTCGTAGAAGGCGTTTTGGTCGCCTGCAAATAATGACTGGTGAACATGCATGCCAGAACCAGGAATGCCTGCTATGGGCTTTGGCATAAAGCTTGCATAGACCCCATGCCGTGCTGCCACTTCTTTTACGACCAACCTGTACGTCATGACCGCATCTGCCATTGAAAGCGCATCAGAAAAGCGCAGGTCAATCTCTTGTTGACTCGGAGCAATCTCGTGATGAGAATATTCGACGGGGATGCCCATTTTTTCTAGGGTCAAAATCGTGTCTCTGCGCAAGTCAGACCCAGAATCTAAAGGGGTCAAATCAAAGTATCCGCCCTCGTCAATGGGCTTTGGATGCTTGTTATTTTTGAAGTAGAAATACTCAACTTCAGGACCTACATTAAACTCATAACCTGCATCAGCTGCCTTTTTTAGCATCCGGCGCAAGACAAATCGCGGATCCCCGTCAAAGGGCTGGCCATTGGGCTTATAGATGGAACAAAACATTCGCGCCACGCCGTCTTCTGTTGGCCGCCACGGCAAAACCTGAAAAGTAGAAGCGTCAGGGACTGCGAGCATGTCGCTTTCTGTTTCTCTAGCAAAGCCTTCTATAGAAGAGCCATCAAAGCCCATGCCCTCATCAAATGCCAGCTCAAGCTCATTAGGAGTGATGGCAAAAGACTTCATCTGACCTAAAACATCGGTAAACCAAAGGCGTATAAAATGAATGTTGCGCTCATGCACGCTCTTTAAAACATAGTCTCTATCTGCAGTATTTGTCTCAAACATGGCTTTTGCCCTTTCTTTACTTTGTGTTTTGGCGCTCTTGCTTGCGCAATTTTATTTGCACTTTTTTATTTGCGGTTTTTTGCGCGCTTTAGCGTTCTTGCATTGCACGTGCTTTGGCATTTTTTTTGCGGTTTTTTGCCAAAGAAATTTACTCATAAAGTACGCATGATAGCCCAAAAAATATATGCAAACTTTTCATAAAAGTTAAATTTTTGTTTTGGCAGGTTTAGGGGTGTGTTTTAGTTGTCCATGAGGTGTGTTTTTGCAGACTTAGGAGTGGGTTTTGGAAGATTTAGGTGTGTCCCAATTTTCTAACATGCGTTTCCACGCATTATCTCTCATTGCGATAATATGTTCGACATCTTGCTGCGTTAAATGCCTAAAGCGATTTTGGGTTTTTAGATAATAGTGCGGATTTTTTAGAGTTATTGGCTTGCGAGTTAGGCTTATTTTACCTGCGGGGTTATTGTCATCAATGTGCCCATCGCCTGCGCGCCTATTTCTGGCACGCAGACCATTGGGGTATTCATCATTATTTGCCACAAAACTAGCGTGGGGCACGCCCTTATCTTGAGCAGCAGCCTTATCAGGGTGTTCGCCCTGTCCATTGCCCAAACCAACAGGGTGTTCGCCATAAAATGTATTGAAGTTTTAAAGAAATCTTTAAAAGGCAGAAGAAATCAAAAAACTTTAATCGCTTTCTGCAACCTCTTTTGCCTGGTCATAAGTTAGCCACCCTGTAGGGATTGGAGCATCGTCGTGGCATTGCGAACATGCATTTACCGATGCGCGATGCGCTTTATGGCACTCACTGCAATCGCGCTGCTGATTATGCATTGCCATGTGCGGATTGCGTATTCCATACTGCGATGTTGTTTTTACCAAATCTTGACGAGTCATATTATGACAACCAGAGTTTAAGCAAAATGCATCACCAGATTGATTTAACCATTTACCAAGGTCACTTGTTGTTCTTTCGCCAAGTACAAGATTGTATTTCTTGTTTTTGAATAACTTCATGTCACCAGAAACAAATTCAGTAACCTCGGTCATTTGCTGAGGAATTGTTGGAACATGGCAGCTCAAGCAATTTGCACCAGCGCCACCTTCTTCTTTTGAGACACTGTGTGCTACAGCAAGCATTGAACTTGTGTCTTCAACTGGGTTGCCCCATTTGTCTGTGCCAGCCACGCCACTTTCTTGACTAAAATTTTCAACGTAGGGATCCATTGGAGTGTGGCAAACTGAATTACAAAAGCTTGGCTGTTCATGCCATACCCAAAACGCGCCGCCAGCAATTGCAATCACTGCCGCGCATGTGCCTACAGTTATTGGCAGGCGCTTGCCACGTTTTTTTACTGCATTTGTAATCTTAGATGTTAGCGGACGCTTTTTAGATTTTTCAGATGATGGCGAACACCCTTCAG
>CAVEKR010000109.1:0-5010 GCA_963616365.1 Bacteroidaceae bacterium | reverse complement strand
CAGCTTTATGACCTTGCGCCTGTGGGTCTAGTTGTGTCTGTCCATAACTAAGTTCACAGCTAGACCTAAAACTGGGTCCATAATCAGTCTCACAATTAGGTCCATAACCAAGTTCAGAACTAAGTCCACAACTAAGTTCATGGCCAAGTCCACAATCAAGTCCACAACTGGGCTCATAACTAAGTCCACAATTAACCTGCGCACAACCAGGTTCATAGCTAATCTGTTTACAGTTAAGAAAACAATAAGAAAAAGCAGCTTTTAATAAAATACAATCTATTTGTTATGAGTGAAAGCAAAAATTTATCAATTGTAGTTCAAGCAGGTGGAGAGTCTAGGCGCATGGGGCGCTCTAAGGCGTGCGTGCCATTTTTAGGAAAGCCGCTTATTTGGCGCAGCATTGACCGTCTATTGCCGCTGGCAGATGAGTTTATCATCACCACCAACGAGCCGCAAAAACTCGACTTTTTAGACGACCTTGTGGCGGCAGGCAAAATATCTCTAGTGACAGATTCTTTTGAGCAGCGCGGCGCCCTGCGAGGCATTTGTACCGCGATAAATGCTGCTTCAAAAGATTATGTCTCGCTCATCGCCTGTGACATGGTATTTCCGTCCGCAAACCTCATTTTGGCAGAGCTAGAGACCCTAATGCAGACAGGCGCAGACGTGGCTGTTCCCAAGACAAAGTTCGGATACGAGCCATTTCACGGGGTTTATAGGCGCAAGACCTGCCTTCCTGTAATTTGTGATGAGGTCGAGCAGGGCACAAGCCGTGCGGCTGGCTGGTTTGACAAGGTCAAGGTCAAAAACTTTAGCATGGACATGGTTTTGGCAGCAGAGCCAGCTGGTAGGTGCTTTATAAATGTAAACACCCCCCAAGAGCTGCACAAAGTCGAGCAAAAAATCATCGACGGCACTTATGACGATTAAAAGTATGCCGCGCTTTTGTGTAGGATTTAGTATGGCGAACACCACACTGGTTTGAATTTCGCGCAATAAGAGTATGGCGAACACCACGCTCGCTTATATATGCTTTTTGGCGCGCCCCCACGCGGCAATTGCAACTAAAAATAATGGCGAACGTCCCAGCTGCTTTACCTGTCTTGACGGGTGTTCGCCATAATGGCGCTTTACGCTCCAAATATATAATCCAAACACATAAATATGGCGAACACGTTACTTGAGGCGTGCGAGCAATTATGACAAACTCTTAACTTTTTCTGAAACAAAACTTCTTTTTTTCTGAAAACGCGTTTTTTAGCGTATTCTTATTCATGCGATATGAAAAGTCGTGACAGTTTTACTAAACATAAGAAAGCGAAAAGAGGTAATAATGTCAAACTCTAACGACATGCCAGTGGCTCCCGCTGGTGCATCTGGAAGCTCTTCAGCAAACGATGCAAAAAATGGGCAAGAAAGTTCTGCACAATCTGCAGCTAGCGGTTTTGGACAAAAAAACTCTAGTGTGGCTGGTGCATCTTCTGCAGAAACAGGCGCTCACAGCGTAAAGGCTTCAAGCGACAATCAGGCTGGCAGCTCTATTGGCTCCAGTTCTTTTGGCGCTAGCTCTGTGGGCAGCAGCTCTGCAGGTTCCACATCTGCAAGCGCAGGTGTAGGTACAAGCGCTGGAGCAGCCGCAGCCGCAGCTGGCAGCCATGCGGGCGCAGCTGCGGGAACAGGCACATCAGCCAGCAGCCCCACAGGTTCAACTGCAGGCACAGGCTCACACACAGCCACAGCAGGCGCTTCCTTTAATCAAGCTAACACCCAAGCTCAAGCAAAGTTTGCCCAGCAAGCAAATCAACAAGCAAACGCTCAAAAAAAGGCAAAGAAGGCAAAAAAGCAAGGACAAGGCGGCTTTGGAAAAGCATTTGCTGGTGGAATTATTGGTGCCGTTGTGGCAATTATTGTTTTTGTCTGCTTGTGGCAGTTTACTCCTTTATTTGGAACAAAAACAGCTACAGTAAGCAGCTCTGGTGGAACAATCACAATTAACGGAGACACAGAAGCAACAACAGCAGAAGCCGTTGGTGCTAAAGACCTAAGCAGTGTTGTTACAATCTATGTTTATAGCTCTAGCAGCTCAGATTGGAGTCAGCTCTTTAACAATAACAACTCTTCTTCAAACTCCAATTCTCCATCTGCTCTAGGCTCTGGTGTTATCGTCAAAAAAGATGACACTTACAGCTATATTGTGACAAACTTCCATGTTGTAGAAAACACCACACGCGCTGTTGTAAGTGTTGGAGATACTCAAGTAGAAGCTGAAAGCGTTGGATACGATGCAAAAAGCGACCTAGCAGTTATCAAGATCAAGAAAACTGACACCACAGTAGCTGAGTGGGGCGATTCTGCAAACTTGCACGTAGGACAATGGGTTGCAGCTATTGGTAGCCCTTATGGATACGAGCAAACATTAACAACTGGTGTAGTTTCTGCTCTTTATCGTTCTGACGTTTTGTCTTCAAGCTCTTCAAGTTTGAGCGGAACCACAGTCTATACAGACATGATTCAAACAGATGCTTCAATTAACCCAGGAAACTCTGGTGGCGGCCTGTTTGACGCAGAAGGAAAACTCATTGGCATCAACACTTATATTTCTTCAACCAGCCAATCTTCTGCAGGTCTAGGCTTTGCCATCCCTCAAGCTTCTGCTCAATCTGCTGTTGAGACCTTGATTTCTGGTCAAACTGTTACACACGCATTCTTGGGTGTTGCTCTTGGCACATCAAGCACAAACCCAGCAGGTGCAACTGTTGGCGCAGTTTATAAAGACACAGCTGCAGCTCAAGCGGGCTTAAAAACAGGAGACATCATCACAAAGATTGATGACAAGTCAATGAGCAGCGCAAGCGATGTTACTAAGGCAGTTGCTGCAAAGAAGGTCGGAGACGAGATTACAATCACCTACGTCAGAAACGGTCAAGAGGCAACAACCAAGGCAAAGCTGGGCGATGACACAGGCTCTAACACCGAATATGCCGATGGCGGCGCTCCTGCAAACAGCGGCAATAGCTCTGGTTCAGGAAACTCCAAGAACTACAACTTTGGCAATTCTGGAAATTCTGGAAACGGCAGCTCAGGCAATAGCGGCTCTGGCAACTCAGGCTCAGGTAATAGCGGTTCTGGTAGCAGCCTCTTTGATTATCTTTGGGGCAATAGCAACTAAGTCTTAGAGCTGGGGTTTGCTCTCAAAATGTGGCGTATAAAGTATGGCGAACACCACACTGCAAGTAAAGCATGCCAAGAAAGAATGTGATGTACAAAATATGGCGAACACGGTGTTAGTCATGTAATCTCCACATTTGAGACAAAAATAAAAATACTTCTGGCAATTTCTCTCAATTTGCCGTATAGTAAACAGGCTGTGCTCTTTTTTAGCACAGCCTGTCGTGTGTCTAAAGATGCGCTTTAAACTTTTAAAGGTAGCTTTTAAAGATAACTCAGCTAGAGCTTTTTAGAAGCAACTCGTCTAAACTCGTCTAAAAGATGTACGACAAAAAGTAAGGTCGGCCTTTCAGCGCTTGAATACGAAAAGCCAAGATACCTTAAAGTTCGCCAAGATAGCGCAATTAAGCTAACAAGGTGTTCGCCAAAATAGCGCAATAAAGCTAACAGGGTGTTCATCAGCATAAATACTGCAACAAACATGCAGTTGACAATGCAACTTAAAGGTATACAACTAAAACTTGGACTTGTATAAAAGAGCAACGAAAGGAGCGATAAAGGCTGCAATCCGCTGCCGCAAATGGCCAACACCGGAGTGCTTTTTGCGACAAGATTGCCTGAAGAGTTAGGCTTTTGCATGGTCAATACGATCCTAGGCAAAAAGCTTGGCATGACTCAAGTTTGGGGCGAAGACGACAATATTGTCCCTGTTACAGTCATTCAAGCTGGCCCCTGCGTTATTTCGCAGGTAAAGACCAAAGCCACAGACGGCTACGAGGCTGTTCAAATTGGTTTTGGCAACGTAAAAGAAAAGCACGTCAATAAGCCCATGAAGGGGCATTTTGACAAGGCAGGCGTAGCTCCTATGCGCTTTTTGCGCGAGGTGCGCGTCAAGGATGCTTCTGAGCATTCTGTGGGTGAAGAGCTCACTATTTCTGCATTTGCAGATACTGCTAAAGTTGACGTGACTGGCATTAGCAAAGGTAAAGGCTTTGCTGGTGTTATCAAACGCCACGGTTTTGGTGGCGGTCCTGGCGGTCACGGTCATCACTTTCATCGCGCTCCTGGTTCTGTAGGTATGTGCGCTTATCCTGCTCGCGTTTGGAAAGGCATGCGCCTTCCAGGTCATATGGGCAACGATCGCGTTACTGTTAAGAACTTGGCTGTCGTGCGCGTAGATCAAGACAATAACCTTATTTTGGTAAAAGGCGCAGTCCCTGGTGGCAAAGGCGCTTTAGTCCAAATTCGTATGAGCAAAAAGGAGGCATAGAGATCATGGCAGATATTAAGATGGTCGACTCCCAAGGCAAAAGCGCAGGTTCTTTAAAACTTGCCGATGCTGTTTTTGCTATCGAACCAAATGTGCATGCAATGCATGAGGTTGTTCGTTCACAACAAGCTGCAAGAAGAGCTGGAACACATTCTACCCTTACACGCTCAGGCGTATCTGGTGGTGGTAGAAAGCCATTTAGACAAAAGGGCACTGGTCGTGCTCGTCAGGGTACAACTCGTGCAGCTCAATTTAGACATGGTGGCGTTGTTTTTGGACCACATCCTCGTTCTTATGCATTTAAAGTGCCATCTAAGGTAGTAAAGCTTGCAATGCGCTCTGCTTTATCTGGCAAAGTTGCAGATAACGAGCTTTATGTGGTTGAGGAGTTTGGTTTTGAAAAACCATCCACCAAACAAGCTGTTGCTTTCTTGAAAGAACTTGACGTTACAGGGCGCGCAACTGTTGTGCTCAACGATGATGACGTCAACACTTTTCTTTCTTTTCGCAATTTAAAAAAGGTACGCGTTATTGGTGCAAGCGAGTTTAATACACTTGATTTGCTAGATAAT
>CAVEKR010000108.1:0-5047 GCA_963616365.1 Bacteroidaceae bacterium | reverse complement strand
GGGTAAAGAGTACCAATAGTGCGCCCTTCGGTAACACCTAAAACATCAAGGTAATTTTTAACACTTAGGCTTGCTTTTGCGCTATAAGTGGTAGTTTGCCTAAATTCACCCGCTTGCATGGTGTAACTTTCCATGCCATAAGGGGACTTCATAACATCTGCCACCATTAAGGCGTTCACTTGCTGTATTTGCGTTGCTTTTTGCTCTTTATCTATTTGATAACGCTCAATAGCCTTATCAAGTTTCGCGCTTGCAACTTCAAGTAAAAATTCGGCTTGTTTTACCTCCGAGTCATTAAAGGTTTTGCCTAAAACTGCTTCTACATCTTCAACGGTTGCATATGCCATGAAAAACACCCTCTATTTTGTCGCTTTTCTTTTAACAGTACGCTTTTTGGCTTGAGTATTGTCCTCGCTATTTTCTTCTTCAATAGCGCGAACATAACCCTTAGCCGCTAAATCTTTAATGCGCTCTTGCCTTCCTTCAAATTCAGCGTTAGGCATATACACATTTGACGGGTTTTCAGCGTCAGTAAAAGCCTTAATTACTACCGCCCTCATAATTAAGCCTTTACTGTATTGACTACAATATGATCAGTCATCGCAGGCAAAACACAAAGACCTGTATATATTGTGCTCTCAACTGCAGCACGACTGTATTCAGCGCCGTTATGTATAGCAATAATACCTGTTTCATCTGTAGTGAACTCAAAGCCCTGAATGCTACGAGTATCAGCCGCCAAAACATTAAGGTTGCCGCTCATAGTGCCATAAACTGTGCCTTGAGGTACATTGCCATCCACAATGAGAGTGCCAAAGAATGAATTTAAGTAAGTCATTCCAAAGGCTGTAGCAGGTGGGATTTGCTGTGCACCAAGCCATTTAGCGGCATCCAATGGGTTAACAAAATAAATAGCCGTGCCGCTTTGATCTGCTGCAACATCTTGCATTTTGCCCCATGTATCTGCGAGTTGTTGTTGAAAAGCAGAACCTGTCGCACTTTCGCTTGTTGTTGTACCAGTTGCAAGAGTAGTGATAATTTGTTTTCTAATACTCTTTTGAATGTCGCGCAACATTTGCTCATTTTTAGAGCCAACTGCAAGGTCATAACCCATTTTGCCAATAGATTCAATACCTGTGTAATACAGATATTTTTTATAATCTATTGTTGCTGTTTGTGCTGCTGTTGTTGCAAGGTTTAAAGGCGTTATAGGCGTACTTTCAGCAACTGTGCCCTTAGCCTCTGTGTAGTCGCTTGATGTTTCGTAGATGGTAAATGTTGAACCATTAGCCAAAACTTGAACATCGCCTTGTCCTAAAACTTGCAATAAATTGTGAAGGTCGCGCGTGAACTTAACAACTGTATTGATGTTTTGCGCCTTCGCTTGTGTTACAAAATCACTCATTATTTAACTCCTTAAAATAAATCGATGTGTTCTTGAATCGCCTTAAGGCGTTCTTTGTCGTCTTTCATTTCTAGAATTTCTGCCTTAGAAATAGGGGTAGCCTTAGCCTCGCCGCCATCGGGGGTGGCAGAATAATTAGATTGCGCCTCCATTGCTTTTTTAAGCATTTGAGCGTTTTCGCTAATCTCTTCAAGCGTTGAGCCGTTCATGCGTGATAAAACATCAGAATTAACGCCGTGCTCTTTTGCTTGCCTTGCTACATCAATGAGCCTATTTTTTTCAGCACAATCTTTCTCAAGTGCTTCGAGCCTTTTTTGAAGCTTTTCGCTTTCGCTTAGTTGACTCTCATTTTGCTGTTGCAGCTTAGATAAGTTGTTTTTATTCTCTTTGCACTTGCTCTCCCATTCTCTAGATGTTTTCTTCCAAAAAGCAACCTGTTCTTCTAAAGATTGCTCTTTTTTAGGTTCATCTTGAGCCTTGAGGTCTGCTTTAGGCTCTTTGTTTGTTTCTTCCATTACAGAAACTCCTTTCACGCTGTTTCAGCGTATCTTTCCTAGACTGTTTCAGTCTATGCTTACATATGAAAAAAGCGCCTTAAATGGCGCTTGTTTCTGAATTTGATAGCGCTTTATCAAGCGCCTGTTCTTCACCTTCAATTCGTAAAACTTTTGCTTTATCCATGCCCATTGAGTACAAAAACTCGCGCGTTTGCGCATAATTCGGTCTAACGCTTGCGACCTTAACGTTTGCGTCCGCTTGAGTAGCCATTGAAGGCATAGCAGGGTCTCCAAATAAAGGCATTACAGAATAAGCCGCCGCGGGTAAATCTTTGGGCGCTTTGTCATGCTTTACAGAAAGCAACATCAAAGCAATTTCTCGCAGGCTATCTCTATTCGGTGCATTGAGCTTGTTTTCTACATCTACAATTAACTGTTCTCTACTTTCATAATATTTATTCTCTTGCACCAAGCCTAATTCAGACAATGGAATATTCGCATCGCGTGCAAAATCGCGCAAAATACTTTCTTTTACTGCTATATGGGGCTCCATGCTAGACGCTGGTAGCTGTGAAACACTTGGAGTCTCGCCTTCTTCATCGCGCCCTAGTAGTAAAAAGTTTGTCATATAAGCCGCGTATTTATCCATGTCGAACGCTTCATCGGGGCAGTTAGCCATGATTTTTTGCGGGCTAGTAAACATTTCAGCGCCTATGCTCAAACGTTGCATGCACCTTACGTATTCAGTCGCCGCTGTTTCTATTTGAGGTGTAATCCTTGATTTACCAAAAGGGTGATGATTATCAGGGTCATAAACCAACGCCTCCATCATAGGGCGCTCCATTGCATGTTTATGTTTAGTTGCAACCCATGCACTGTTATAGCTATCACGCTTTATAACCCACGTATAATAAGGCATGTATAAATTTATGATAGTAGGTCGCCATGTAAGGTCTTCATTCACCCGTTCACTATCAATAATAGCCATGCCCGCAGAAATTCTTTGCTCTGCTCCATCATAAAAGGCGCTAGCAGTTTCTGCGCTATGAAAACGAACGCGCGGGTCTTTGTTTTGTGTAGCGCTAACAGTAGCAAAAACACAACCATGAACGAGCTCATCGGTTACGGCTTTTGGATATTCTGAAAGTAAACGATTATCGCGGACTATATCATCCATTTGTAGCCGCTCAATTTCTGCCTGTTCACCTTCAAAAACAAAACCTTCAAACACCGACCGACTTTGCACTGCTTCAACCGCTTTAGCGGGCAGCCCGCATGTCATATCTAATACACCGTAAAGGGAGTTACCTTTAGGTATGGCAATTCCTATCGGTTGCACGTGATAGTTGCCTTCGTACCAATCACGGTGGCGTTTATTTGTTTCTGCATGACGGTTTAATTCTGTTATTAGCCCGCTTAAAATTTCACTTTCTTTTCGTGGTAAATTTTCAGCAAGCTCCACATTGTCAAACGCTAAAGTCATTTCAACCAATCCTTAGTTTTCTTTTTGGGTTTCTTTTTGTCTGTATATTTGCAAGCAACGCCGCCGCCGCCGCCTCTATCGGTTCGCTATTTTCACCAAAACCGTAACCGTCAGCGCCTATGCGCCGCCGTGTACACGATTTAGCAGATTTTTCTAGACCTTCATCGGGGTAATGCGTCAACTTTTCATCCGCTAAAGTTGCAATGAAGGTGGTGGCTGCGTCTACTACTTCAAGGCTGCGCATAACTTTTACAGCTTTTCGCGCCCAGCCAGCGCGAACTACTCTTTGAGCCAAATCAGTAGCGCCCGCGCGTCCGTCAACATATAAGGCAGCGTACTTTCTTTTTCTTTCTGTTAGCCAATCGACAAGCCATTGCACGCCGTCAAACGTTGATTCATCATGAATGAGTTCCACATGATAAGAATCGCCATTTTTAGCGCAAACACAAACACAAACACGCTGCCCATCTGCGCTAAATTTCACGCCTAAGGTTAAAATGCTAAAATTCTCATCGCTTTTCGGTTCAAATTCGCTTTTTCCCCATTTTTGCGCGCTTATTGCTTTGCTTGACGCTGTTTCAGGCCACCAGCAAAGGCGCTCTATTGCGAATTTATCAACCGTAAAAGACGCGAGCTCATCATTTACAGCAGAAGGTAATAAATTCAAACCATAAGACGGATTACACGCCTTTATGCGCTCAATATCTGAAATATTTCCTACTTCTTCAACGCTCCATTCATGCCAGCAAATGCCCGCTTTTTCAGCTAGCGCGCTTTGTCTTGCATGTGCTAAGGGTTCAGCATAAATACCACGCTCTGAAGGCGGAGTACCTACATAAAAGGTCTGTGGGTTTTTATGAGGTGCAGCTGACTTTGTAGGAAGTAAAGCGCTTAGTTGGTCATTTGTTAAAAAGCCTGCCTCGTCATAAACCTGTACATCATAGCTAAAGCCGCGCCCTGTTCCTGTTGAACGTGCTTTGAATTGCACTTTTGAGCCGCTTTTTAATGTGATAGCCTGTTTTCCATTAGTAAAATCTATTTTTTCTATTTGTTCGTGTAGCTCTGGGTGCTCCCATGTGCACGGTGGTTTTCGCGGGTCTCCAAATGCTTCAAGCAAAATGTTAAACATCTCTAAAGTGGTATCAACGCGATGCGAACTGTAATAAATCACTTCACCTGCGCCATCATTTGCAAAAAGTAAGCCAAATAAAATGCGCGCCGCTAATAGCTGCGTTTTACCATTTTGACGCGGGACTATTAAGCCGCATGTTTGATGTATATAGCGCCCGTCTTTTTCAGCTAGCCAGCAAGTTAAAATATTTGCCTGCCATTCGTGAAGTTTCTCTAAATAGGCGCTAGATAAATTCACCGCGTCTTCGCCGTTTCTAGGGTCAAAGTCCCTACAGCCTACATCAATTCGCGGTTTTACGGCGTTCTCGCTCCATTGCAACAACATTCAACATGTTTTCCTTTTCATTCGCTGCGTTTATAGTTTTGGTTTCTTCAACTTTTTCAATCAAGGTTATCAACGTTCTTACTATTGACGCATATGCGCGCGGATCTTCTGTTTCAACCATGCGCCTTGCGACGTCATCGCGGATGGCTTTATAAGCAGAAAGAGAATTATCATCTCTCAAGGCGTCTACCAGCCGTCTCTTTACG
>CAVEKR010000107.1:0-5178 GCA_963616365.1 Bacteroidaceae bacterium | reverse complement strand
CACTTAATCTTATTCCTGCTGCAACCTTTGCTGCATTAATTGCAAATGACCTGTTCTCGCTCAACATGTTTGATGCTGGCATCTGGCAAGGTGTTCGCCCCCTAATTGCTGCTATTCTTGTTTTTATTGCTGGAAAAACAACAAAATCGCTGGTATTATGTATTGTCGTGGGGGTTTGTTCGTATGCACTTATGCTGTTGATTTGAAGAGCTTGCTAACACAAAATAGCTGGAAGTTAGCATATCATATATGTGATTATGCTGTTGATTTGAGAGCCTGCTAGCGTGCACACATATTGCTCATTTGAAAGATTTGCTGGCATGCGTCCGTTCTGTTAACTTAAAAGGTCTGTTAGCAAGAAAAAGAACAGGGAAACCAAAAAATGCTTGACAAGAATATCATTGAAACGTATTTGTCTGAATGTATCAAATCTGAGTGCGCCAGCATTGAACATGACGAGACTGCAAAGTATGCTGGCATTACAAAGGATGTGCTGCCTGAGGTTAAGCACGGCGATACGTCAAATCGCGCGCTGCCTATGGCTGAATATGACAACACTACAAAGCATGCTGACACCGCAAATCGTGCTCTGCCTGCAGTTAAGCATGTTAGCACCGCAAAGCATGATGGCATCGCAAAGCATGCTGACACTACAAATCGCGCGCTGCCTGTGGTTGAATTGTACGACCGCCTTGGTTCGACCAACGAGCGCTGCAAAGATATTTGCAAAGAAATTTCCAAAGATATTTGCAAAAACATTCCAGAAGATATCCCCAAAAATGTGCGCATGGATATTAAACACGACGCTTTTCAAGAATACCTTGTCATAGCAAAAGAACAAAGCGCTGGTAGAGGTAGGCAAGGGCGACAATTTTTTTCTCCAAAAAACACAGGCATTTATTTTAGCTTGCTCATTTTTCCAGATAAAACGCTTGACGCAGGTGTTTTGATGGCACAAACGGCTCTTTGTGTTTGTGATGTATGCGAAGAATTTTGTTTTCAAGATTGTTTCCAAGATAAGCAGCTTCTTAAAATAAAATGGCCAAATGATATTTACTACAAGAACAAAAAGGTAGCTGGTATTTTAATAGAGACTGTCCAAAGCAAAAACATCAAAAACAACGGCTCTAAAAACAATGATGCTAGAAATAACAATGAGTCTAAAGATAAAAAAAGGCACAAAAATAACCTCTACTACATTATCGGCATTGGCATCAATGTTTTTGAACCAGCAGATGGCTGGCCTGCCGAATTACAGAAAAACGGAGCTTGTCCAAATGCTCTTTTGAGCGCTCAAGCAAAAGATGAAATGCCAGACCTTTGCAATAAGCTTATTGCACATATCGCTAGCAGGCTTTTTGCGTTTTGCCATAGTGACAAACTAAACAAAACTAAATACAATAATGACGAGCACCACACTGGCGTTAATGATAAAGATAAGCATTATAATGGCGAACACCTTACTAGTATTAGCAATAGTGATGAACAGCATGCTAGTAGTAAAGCTTTAAGAGACAACAATGACGCTGGGATCTTAAGTGATGACAGTAGATACGCTAAAAACAGTAATGCAAAAAACCAACTGCTAAAGGCATATAATGAACGCTTTATGCTAGCTGGCAAGCAAGTAGAGATACAACGTGGCAACGAGCAATTTTCTTGTACAGTACTTGGAGTGGATGATAATTTCTGCCTACGTGTTCGCACACAAGACAATATAGAACGCACACTTTCTAGCGGAGAGATCCACTTGAAACTCTAACACCCCTGTGCGCCCTTTCACACTCAAGTCTTCACACACTCAAGTCTGACCCCAGTGTTCGTGCAGCTCTGCATACTTGAGCACTCAGGTCTGACCCCCGTACACTCAAGTCTGACCCCAGTGTTCGTGCAGCTCTGCATACTTGAGCACTCAAGTCTGACCCCAGTGTCTACGGGGTGTTCGCCATCTTGTACACCCAAGTCTGACCCCGCTGCTTACGAGGTGTTCGCCCGCACGCACACTCAGGTCTGACCCCAGTGCTATAGGGGTGTTCGCCCAGCTCATGCATATAGCAAGCCAAGGTCTGACCCCAGTGCTTTTGATGGAAGCCGTCCATGAAACCTGTCTTTCGACTTACAATTTGATTTATGGTGCTATGAAATGCTCCCAATAATCAACCTGCAAAAACAAGCAGCTCATCTTTGAAAGCACGCGTATAAATTGCCTAGCGCTACCTAGCGAAAAAGGCTTACTTATCGCGTGCTTTTCTTTTATTGTCTTTCATAAACGGTTCTAACTACACAGCAGCTGAACTAGATGCAAAGTCAAGTTTAGCTTCTAACATGCTTTTGATTTGCCCTTTTGTTAGATAATAATTGTTAAGAGGTGCTTTTGTTAAAGCCTCTAATTCATCAATAAGAGGTGAGGTTTTAGAAATGTTAATATACTTTCTTTCTGAAGCTTTAACTGCTTTAAACTTTTTGATAAAGCCCATGACATCTTCGGTACAAAATTCATTATTAAGTACCTTTACCTGCAAGAGTCGTTCAAGCAATACTGATATATAACAAACTAGGAAATGCCCTTTTATTGATTCAGGTTTTTGCATATATACTGGTCGTGCGTCAAGTTGTGACTTCATAACCTTAAATGTTTCTTCAATACTCCAAAGCTCATGATAGACAGAATATATCTCCTTTGCTGACATGGACTTTTCTGATGTTACAATCATGTTGTAGCCAGCAAAACGGTAAGCTTTTTCAATTGCTTCATGATTTAGTGTAGCTATTACTTCTGCATCGGGTTCTTCTCCGTTTTCATCAACTGCTTGAAATGTTACAAACTTAGCGCTCTCACCATATTCGCTGCGCTTTGCTTGTGATAAACGAAGGCTGCGTGCTTTTTCTACTAGCCTGTTTATCTCAATCTTGTGTTTGGTAGCCAAAGAGGGATTATATGTTACTACACGCTTTTCTTCTAATGTAACAGGTTTCTTTTTCCCAGAACTTGTTTTTACGTTGTACTTAAATTCTGCTACACATGATTTAATTTTATAGGCAACCTTGCCTTCTTTATCTATGACATTGGTAAAGTCATCTTCTGAAAGCGCCCAAGCTTGCTCTTGTTTTGGGAGTTGCTTTACTGACTTTGAAAAGATATAACCGTCTTTACTAAGAACGGCATCTGCAATATTGTCAGCACAATTAAGACCCTTATCAGCAACACGTATGGTGCGCCCAGACATGTTATTGCGACGTTTTACCTGAGAAATTACTTCACGCATTACAGGCTTTTCTGATTCATTTCCAGGATATATTGACATTGCAAGTGGTATGCAATCAGCATCAAGTAAAAGCCCCATGCCAACAATTGGGTCTTTTCTGTTTTCTTTAGATGGTCCTTTTTTCCTTAGTGCATCTTCACGGTCTATCTCAAAGAAAAAGTTAGTGCAATCAAAATAGGTTTTTGATGTGTCGCGTTTTAATACCTTAGATATGTGAGTATTATATATCTCAATAACCTTTTGATATTCTTGACCTAAAAAAGCAACACCATCATAGAGTTGGTCTAGAGAATAAGAAGCAGATGCATGGGCAAGTTGAGGCAATACATCTGTATATGTCTTAAACTTTGAGCAAGGAGCTAGCGCGCGTGCATAGACAAGATCTGATAAAAGCTCATATAAGTTAAAGCGAAAGTTGCTTGCTAATTGCAAATATGCAAGCTCTTCTTTTACTTTAAGCTGCTCATTTATTGCTCGCAAGGGAAAATGCCCTAAGAAAAGCTCTGGTGAAACCTTTCCAATCTTGCGCGTTTTTTCACTATTCTTTTTCTCCTTGCGCTTTTTGTTCATCTCATCAACTTCACTTTTGAAGTGACTAATTGGATCTGTAATGCCTTTTTCTTTAAGTTCATGCTCATATCCAATTGCACGTACAGATTTATTTACTGTATGTCCTCGTTTTGCATCCCAGTGACTTTCATATATCTGTAGATAAAGTCCCTTTTTGTTTTTAGTTTTCTTTAAAAAATATGCCATTGTGCTTTCCTTTCAATATAAGCGTCCCTATATTATAGCACCATAGCACCATATAGTGTGTGAGAATTAAAAAATTTTGTCAAGCGTCACAGAAAATACACAAAATGCCAGCTCAC
Organism: Bacteroidaceae bacterium; assembly: GCA_963616365.1. GTDB lineage: Bacteria > Actinomycetota > Coriobacteriia > Coriobacteriales > QAMH01 > CAVAWX01. The sequence continues at coordinate 1,040 of CAVEKR010000107.1, read as the reverse complement.
AGCTGGTATTTTGGTAATATAGAAAGAACAAAAATTCTAAAAATTCATAGTGCTAAATCCTAAAGACGGGTAAATCCGTGAATACGGAATGTATATGGGTTTATAATGACTATATTTAACAGAAAGCGTATTTGTGTTTGGTATAGGCATTTTTTCAAAGCCGAGTCGCGAATACCCTGCAAAGAGAGAAGGAGACACCGTGGAAACTAGATATTCGACATGTGTGTTCTGCGACGGAGGATGTTCGGTCAAAGCAGAGATTGAAGGTGGCGATATCAAGATATCGCCGACAAACCCTGAGTTTCCGGCAATCTGTGCAAAGGTGAAGCTGCTGGACTCCTATCGGCTTCATCCCGACCGGGTGACAAAGCCGCTGAAAAACGCAGGAAAACGTGGCGAACCCGTTTGGGAGGAGGTCTCTTGGAGCCAGGCGCTCGACGAGATTGCGGAAAAGATGCAAGCGGTCATCGACGAGCATGGACCTGAGGCGGTGGCCTTTGCGGAGATGCCGCTCAACATAGGCATGGGAGGCGTCACGCGGCGGCTCATGAATTGCATAGGCACCCCTAACTACACGGCGCCCACGCAGCTGTGCATGGGAAACACCGCTCAGGTTCACAGGGCAATCTATGGATGGCTCGCGCTCGCCGACTGGGACAATGCCGACTGCATCGTGTACTTCGGGCAGGATCGCGACGGCGAGAGGTGGCCTCGCGAGTACCTGAAGCTGCGCGCGGCTCTAAAGCGTGGCGCCACGCTCATAGAGGTAGACCCACGCAAAACCGAGACGGCTAAGCTTGCCCAATACCATCTTCCCATTCGCTACGGCACGGACGCTGCGCTTGCGCTGGCATGGATAAACACTATCATCGAAGAAGACCTCTACGACCACGATTTCGTCAAAAGCCAATGTATAGGGTTCGACGAGTTGCGCGAGCGGGCTGCGCAGTATGATGCAAAGACGGCGGCGGCCATATGCGGCATCGATGCCGAAACCATACGCAAAACCGCACGCATCTACGCAAGCTCCGAGCACGCCA
>CAVEKR010000106.1:0-5254 GCA_963616365.1 Bacteroidaceae bacterium | reverse complement strand
CATATATTTCTCACATGTCAGCAACGGTGTGTAGGGTTTAATATATATGTATGAAGTTTATATATGTTGGCAAGTTTGACAAATGAGGCGCACGCCGTCGGCGGCAAGTTTGACAAATGAGGCGTCAGCGTTGGCGGCAAGTTAGCAATCCGCGCGTGGGGGCACGCCATACTAAGATGCCAACTAAACAAACATAGGCGCTAGCATCCGAGCAGGGTGTTCGTCAAACTAAAAAGCGGCGATCCTAAAAACGCCACGCAAATCAGCGTGGTGTTCGCCATAATAAGACAAAAAGGAGCAGCAATGAAAATTTTGGTTACAGGTGGTGCAGGCTTTATTGGAAGCCATACAGTTATTGAGCTGATTGAGGCAGGTCACACCCCAATTGTTTATGACAACTTTTCCAATTCTAACCCCATAGTTTTTGAGCGCATCAAAGAGATTACAGGTGTTTTGCCCACTTTTATTGAAGGCGATATTCGCGATAGTCAAAAAATGGCAGAAGTTTTTGGGCAACACCACTTTGATTGCGTCATTCATTTTGCAGGTCTTAAGGCCGTGGGAGAAAGTGTCGAAAAACCTCTTGAATACTATGAAAACAATGTTGGCGGAACATTAAAGCTGCTTGAGGCTATGCGTGATGCAAATTGCAAGAACATTATTTTTTCTAGTTCAGCCACTGTTTATGGTACACCAGAAAAGCTTCCTTTGACTGAGGATATGCCTCGCGGGGTTACCACAAATCCTTACGGTTCTACAAAAGCTATGATAGAGCGCATTTTAACTGATACGCAAGCTGCTAGTGATGGTATGAACGTGGTGCTGCTCCGCTACTTTAATCCTATTGGGGCGCATCCATCAGGCACTATGGGAGAAGACCCATCTGGTATCCCTAATAATTTGATGCCATATATCACTCAAGTGGCAGTTGGTCGCCTAGAAGAGCTGGGCGTTTTTGGTAATGATTATGATACTTGCGACGGGACGGGTGTTCGCGATTATATTCATGTCATGGACCTAGCTTCTGGGCATGTTGCAGCACTTAAGGCTCTAAAGCCAGAAGGCGGAACACATATTTATAACTTAGGAACAGGGCATGGCACGAGCGTTTTGCAGCTGGTTGAGGCTTTTGAAAAAACTACGGGAGTAAAAATTCCTTACAGCATAAAGCCACGTCGTGCTGGAGATATTGATGCCTGCTATGCAGATTGCTCTAAGGCAAATGCTGAGCTTGGCTGGTCTGCTAAGTATAATATAGAAGACATGTGTGCTCATTCTTGGAAGTGGCAACATGCTAATCCGCAAGGCTATGAGAGTGCAAATTAGGCTGCTAGTTTGACTGGTGGGTTTGCTGGTTTGAGTGGCTGGGCTAGCCTGTAGGTGTTAGCTGGCAGGTCAGCCTGCGAGCCTGCAATGGCAGCCCGCAAGCGTTAGTTAGCAGGTTTGCCTCCAAGAATATAGGTGCATGTTCTATATCATAAAGACATATCTCCCGCATTTTTTGCCGCTGGTATTTGCGTCGCTTTTCTTTATTGTGATAAGCGTTATTTGCGGGCTTGAACTTCCAAACTTGATGAGCCAAATTGTTGATGTTGGCATTGTTAATTCTGATGTCAATTTTGTTCTAAATACTGGGCTTTTCATGCTTTTATGGGCAATCGGCTCTGAACTTGGTGCAATTGTGAGCAGCTATTGTTCTGCACGAGCATCTCTTGGTTTTGGGCGCGATATTAGGGCAAGCCTTTATGAACATATTACTTCTCTTTCTGCTCCTCAAGTGGACGATTTTGGAACAAGCTCTCTGATTACAAGAACCACCAACGATATCCAGCAGCTTGAGCGTTTTGTAGAGATGTTCATGCTGATTGCATTTATGAGCCCTGTTATGTTTGTGGGCGCAGCAATTATGGCATACATGAAAAGTCCGCAGCTATCGGTCATTATTTTTATAGCTATCCCCATTATTTTAGCTCTTGTTTTTGTTATTATGCGCTTGGCTATGCCGCTGCTTAAATCCCTGCAGCGCCGCATTGATAAGCTAAACCGTATAACGCGCGAGGGCCTAAGCGGCATACGTGTTATCAGAAGCTTTAGGCGTGAGGCATACGAAGAAAAGCGATTTGCTGGTGCTAATAAAGAGCTGGCAGACACTAATGTTGCTGTTGTACGCCGCATTGCGCTTTTAATGCCAGGCATTATGATTATCTTAAATGGAGCCACCATTTGCATTGTTTATTTTGCAGCTATTCTTATTGATCAAGGAAGTTTTGCAGTTGGAGACATGATGGCTCTTGTTCAATATGCTATGCAGGTGCTCATTAGCGTTCTTATGCTCTCTGGAATTTTTATGATATGGCCACGTGCTGCAGCTGCTGCTTTGCGCCTTGAGGAGGTTTTAAAAACTGAGCCGATTATTACAAATTCAGATAATTGCGTGAGCCTTAATCTGCGCTCAAATGACGATTCTCAAAATGCGGGCTCACAAAATGAGGATTTCTTAAAAGCCCCTCACACCATATCGTTTGAGCAGGTAGACTTTAGTTTTCCAAACGCTTCAGAAAAAACACTTGCCAATATAAACTTTGAGCTTAAACCCTCAAAGACCTATGCGATTATTGGCTCTACTGGTTCTGGCAAATCAAGCATTATCAATTTGTTATTGCGATTTTTTGACCCAACAAGTGGTGCGGTTGCTATAGATAACATAAATATCAAAGACCTTGACCAGCAAGTTTTACGTTTGCTAATTTCTTATGTTCCTCAAAAAACGACGCTCTTTAGCGGCACGCTTGCTCAAAATATTTCTTACGGCAACAAAGAAGCCACTCAGCAAGACATAGAACAAGCTGCTAAAAATGCCTGCGCCTATGATTTTATCATGCAAAAAAAGGACGGCTTTGAAACAAAAATTACTCAAAGCCAAACAGGCCTATCTGGTGGGCAAAAGCAGCGCATTGCCATTGCGCGCGCGCTTTGCAAACCTGCCATGCTCTACATTTTTGACGATTCGTTTTCTGCGTTGGACTTCAAAACCGATGCCTTGGTGCGCCAGAATTTGGCACGCGTCACCAAAAATGCGACCGTGCTCATCGTGGCGCAGCGCGTAGCAGCGGCAATGGATGCAGACGAGGTCATCGTACTTGATAAAGGCTGCATTGTTGGCAAGGGCACCCATGATGAGCTGCTAGAAACTTGCGACATCTACAAAGAGATTGTCGCTTCTCAAATTGAGGACGAACACCCGATTGATAGCAACATAAGCATGGGCGAACGCCCTGCTCAAAGCAGTCAAGCGGTGCATGACAAACACCCCAGTGCCAGTGTCATAAGTGCGGGTGAACGCCCCAGCACTAGCGGCGCTTCCAAGGGCGAACGCCCCAGCGCTGATGACGCTGCTGCTGACAATGCAGCAGCTAGCGGTGCTGATGGCGTTGCTGGCGACCACCGTGGTGTTCGCCAAAAAGATCAAAAAGGGGAGGTGCAATAAAAATGCCTGGACACCCTGGCGGCAGACCTCCTGGAGGCCCCGGCGGCCCGGTGGGCGCGCCGACCGAAAAACCAAAGAACGCCAAAAAAACGCTCAAGAGAGTTTTGGGCTATCTTGCGCCATATAAGTTTTTGCTCCTCTTAGTGCTCTTTTTTGCCATTGCAGCTGCCGCTTTTGATGTTATAGCTCCAGCCCAGCTTGGGCGTGCTACTACCTGCGTTTTTAATGGCGCACAAGATATTGCTGCGCAAAAACCTGACGCTGGCATTGATTTTGATTTATTGAGAAGCATACTTGTGATACTTATTGCTTTGTATGTCTCGCAAGGGATTTTTAGTTATTTCCAGACCTTTGTTATGGCTCATGTTACTCAGCATATGGTCTATGACCTGCGCCGTCAATGCGAAGAAAAAATTAATCGCATTCCGCTTTCTTATTTTGATAAAACAAGCAAGGGAGACCTTTTGAGTCGTGTGGTAAACGACGTTGATTTGGTTTCTTCGACCTTGCAAGATAATGTGACACAATTTATTTCAGGTGTTATTTCTTTAATCGGCATTTTGGCAATGATGATTTTTATCTCTCCGTTGATGACTTTGATTGCCATCTGTACGCTGCCATTATCTGCTTTTGGGACAATCGCTATAGCAAAGCGCAGCCAAAAGCTTTTCTTGGCTCAGCAGACCTCTTTGGGAAAATTGGACGCTCACATTGAAGAAAGCTATGGCGCTCATGTGGAGCTCAAGGCTTTTACGCACGAGAAACAAGCCCTTCAAGACTTTAGCGTTATCAACAACGAATACTTTACCAACGCATGGCGCGCGCAATTTATTTCTGGTTCAATCAGGCCAATCATGCAATTTATTGGCGACATTGGCTATATTGCGGTTTGCGTTATTGGTGCTTGGCAGGTAGTGATAGGTGCTATTGCTGTGGGCGACATTCAGGCGTTTGCTCAATACATGAGAAACTTTACTAGGCCGATTGCACAAATTGCAAGCATCATGAATTCCATTCAGGCAACTCTTGCAGGCGCAGAGCGCGTCTTTGAGCTGCTCGATGCTCCAGAGATGGACGAGCAGCAAGCAGGGCGTTCGCCAATAAAAAATGCCGCAAGCAAAGAAGCGCAAGGAGCAATCAAAGAAGCGCACGGGGCAGATAAAGAAGCCCGCGGAGAAGTCATATTTGACCACATCAGCTTTGGTTATGAAAAAGACAAGCCCGTTATCAAGGACTTTTCTATAGAAGTGCCTCAAGGATCGCAGGTAGCGATTGTGGGGCCTACTGGCGCAGGCAAGTCTACCTTGGTAAACTTGCTCATGCGCTTTTACGAGCCTGATTCTGGAAAGATTTTGCTCGGTGGCAAAGATATTTCGGAAATGTCGCGCTCTGCTTTGCGCTCGCACATGGGCATGGTTTTGCAAGAGAGCTGGCTTTTTAGCGGCACCATCAAAGAAAACATTGCTTATGGAAAAGACAACGCCACAGATGATGAGATAAAAGCGGCAGCTAGAGCAGCGTTTATCGACCACTTTATTTGTACTTTGCCAGATGGATATGACACCATGATAAATGAGGAAGCCTCTAATATTTCTAGCGGCCAGCGCCAGCTCATTACTATTGCACGCGCTATTTTGTCCGACCCAGAAATTCTCATTTTGGATGAGGCAACAAGCAATATTGACTCTCGCACAGAAAAGCAGGTGCAGCACGCCATGCGCGTCCTTATGAGCGACAGAACCAGCTTTGTTATTGCTCATAGGCTTT
>CAVEKR010000105.1:2317-5270 GCA_963616365.1 Bacteroidaceae bacterium | reverse complement strand
TCTTACAACCGCTCTCACCTAGACTTTTACGTATTTTAAACTCTACGTATGCCCTATTTGGAATTACTCCCAAACTTAAGCACCAAAATTTAACAACATAGACATTGTAGAGCGAACTTAAAAGCAAAACGAGCAAATTTATACATTAAAACGAGATACCCACAAAGTTTTTGAACTTATGTTTACTTTTAACCTTAAGCAAGCAGTTTATATAAAGCCATAAGCCAGCAGAGGGGCACGCCATTATTAGAGTTTTTGCTATTGGGGGGCGCGCCATTATTAGAACCTTTACCATCAAGAGAACATGCGCGCGTGCAGTCTAGCTGCTGTGGTGTTCGCCATAATGAAAAGCGGCAAGCGCACGTGAGGGCTCGCCAATCAAAAAAACTTTCGATTAATCGAAAATAATACCCAAAATAGTGCTAAACTTTCGATGTATCGAAAGTTTTTACATGAAAGGACTTGTCATGGAAACTAATTTAATCAAGCGCCCTTACTATACAAGTGCCATCAATCGATTTTTGGACACCCCAGAAATCAAGGTGCTCATTGGCGTTAGAAGATGCGGCAAATCTTCACTATTGGCATTGACCTCAGCGGGCTTGCTAAAGGCTGGCGTCCCTAAAAATAATATCATCTATATAAAACTTGACAGTTATGACATTGTGCTCAATCCAACAGATGAATGGCTAAATTCTGAAATTCATGCAAGACTTAATGCAACAAAAGCATCTATGCCAACATATATTTTTCTTGACGAAGTCCAAGAAGTCTCTGGCTGGGAAAATGTCGTGAGAAAACTAAATACAAGACCAAATACCAGCATTTTTATAACGGGGTCAAATTCTCGGGTTCTTTCTGGCGACCTTTCAACTTTTTTAGCAGGAAGATATATAGAAATCCCAATATATCCGCTCAATTTCAAAGAATATAAAACTTTTGCAAGCAAAAGCAAGTGGGAGCTAGATAACGCAGAAACATTGTTTAACGATTATATGACCTATGGTGCAATGCCAGGACTGTTTCACTATAAACAAAATGATGAGGACGCATTTCAAAAGCTGCTCTCTGGTATAACTGATACGGTAATACTAAAAGATGTTATTGCACGTCACAACATTAAAGACGCAGAGCTTTTAAAACGTGTGATTAGGTTTGTTTTTTCAACTTCTGGCAATTTGCTTTCTACAAAAAAAATTGTAGACACCTTAGCTTCTGCTGGCAAAAAGTCCTCTCAAGAGACAATCGAAAACTATATTCAAGCATTGATTTCTTCTAAAATTTTAACGCCATGCTTGCAAGCAGGAATTTCTGGAAAAGAAATCTTGAGAGCAAAGCATAAATATTACGTTGTTGACACGGGCTTGCGCAACATGTCTATCAGCTTTAATAGAACAAAGGATTTGGGATTCCAATTTGAAGGTCTTATCCATAATGAGCTCATATCAAGAGGTTGGCATGTGGATACGTTGCGAAACAAAAACGATGAGGAGATAGATTTTCTTGCCACGCGCAAAGATGAAAAAATGTATATTCAAGCTTCGCTTTCAGTCTTGGATGAGAAAACTTTTGCGCGAGAAATAAAGCCGCTATGTGCCATAAATAACTCCTTTCCCAAATACGTTGTTATAAAAGACCACAACAGACTAGGAATAACTGAACAAGGCATCCACATTATTAATGTGCTCGATTTTTTAGAACGCCTAGATTAAAAAAGGGCGCGAATAAAAACTTTGGAGCAGTTTAATTTGGCGGGCGTGTCCCCACGCTTGAAATGAAATAACAATATTGGCGCATTCCTCATGCGGCAAAGGGTGCGCTCCTATCTCTTTGTAGTGCTCTTATGTCTTTGGAACGCTCTTGTATCTTGGGCATACTTGGTAGCGACCATCGTATCCGCGCTTAATTGCTCCTTGCAGTTCTAATTGAGATAATGTAACAAGCAACTTAGGCGTGGCAACAGAAAAACTTGTTGCCAACTCTTCTGCACTCATTGGTTGAGCTGCAAGAGCAACTATGAGTTTGTCTTTTGGATTATCTAGTGCAACACCTTGAGCCAAATCCTCATCATGAGAGTTTGGTTCTTGCATTGAAAGCGGTTCTCCAGTAAATGCCAAGTCAAGTGCGCTATCAAAACTTTCTTGGTCTATGATGGGAGTTGCACCATCATGGATAAGCTGGTTAGAGCCCCTTGAATTTGGTGATGAAATAGAGCCTGGAACTGCACAAACATCTCTTCCGGACCTAAGAGCAAAGTCTGCTGTAGTAAAAGTCCCTGATGGTAGCCCTGCCTCTACAATCAAAAGCAAGCGGGAAAGACCTGCAATTATACGGTTTCTTCTAACAAAAAACGCAGGAAGAGCAGGGGTTTGCCAAACATGTTCAGAAATAATTGCCCCACCTGCATCTATAATCTTTTGAAAAAGAGCAAACCCGCGCTTTGGATACACCACATCTGCTCCCCCTCCAAAAACCACGATTGTGGGAGCACCAGCGGCAATAGCAGCGCTGTGAGCTGCTTGATCGCATCCAAAAGCACCACCAGAAATTATAGTCAACCCTCTAAGGGCAGCTTGTCTAGCAAAAAGCTCTGTACAAGATAGTCCATATGGACTAGCCTTTCTTGCACCAACAATTGCAACACCAGAACGCAGCGCCTCTAGATTTCCAATCCCATAAATATATTGAGGAGGATCTTGTATACCTTTAAGCAAACTTGGATAAGCTGCATCTTTTATTGATACAACAAAACGCTCCCCCTTTAGCTCGTAGCGCGAACCTCTAGCAGTATTTGTTGTACAGTCTGCATTAAAGGCTGCAGCTGCCTGTTCTACATTTGGCATAAACTAAAAACTCCTTTTGCCCGCAAGCTTTTTACCTAAAAACACACTTAACCAGCACTTAATCAAGGGTATTTTCTACTCTAAACATAAATGCCTCATAAAGATGTTGC
>CAVEKR010000105.1:0-2307 GCA_963616365.1 Bacteroidaceae bacterium | reverse complement strand
CATTAAAGGCTGCAGCTGCCTGTTCTACATTTGGCATAAACTAAAAACTCCTTTACTCGATATCCAATCAAAAGCCTTGCTCAGCGCCAATCAAGAATCCACTCGGCACACCAACCAACGCCACATTTTACTCGCTTCTTTTGCACGCAAGCCTTTTACCTAAAAACACACTTAACCAGCACTTAATCAAGGGTATTTTCTACCCTAAACATAAACGCCTCATAAAGATGTTGTTCTTTAACAGAAGCGCTATCATCAAGATCTGCAATAGTACGTGCCACACGCAAAACGCGAATAATACCACGACCTGAGAGATTGTGCATTGCAGAAATGTGTTCGACAATATTTTTTCCAGCACTATCTAAATTGCAACGCTTGATAGTTTGAGCAGAACTTGTAGGGCTTCCTATTTCTTCTCCATCATCTAGGCGAGCCTGTGCTCTTTCTCTAGCAGCCATAACCTGATCTGCTATTTTTGCAGAAGACCTTCCGCGCCCGCTTTCAAGAACATGCTTAGGGTCAACACGCGCTACCTCGCAAATTAAATCTATACGGTCGCGCAAAGGGCCTCCAAGCTTTGATTTATACTTAAGCACCTGCACTTCTCTGCATTTGCATGGATGATCTTTGTCTCCCAAATAACCACAAGGACACGGGTTAGAAGCTGCAAGAAGCTGAAAACGCGCAGGAAAAGTCATACGCCCTTCTGCACGCGTCAAAGAGACCTCGCCATCTTCTAGCGGCTGGCGCAAAGACTGCAAAACCGCTGCTCCAAACTCCCCAAGCTCATCTAAAAACAAAACGCCATGGTGTGCCAAAGAAACCTCCCCTGGCATAATTGGCTGACCGCCTCCCACTAAAGAAGCCGCTGTTGCAGAATGATGTGGTGCTCTAAATGGGCGAACACCCTGCGCGATAGCAGACACATCAAGACCTGCTACAGAATGTATTACAGCAGACTCCACACGCTCGTTTTGAGAAAGCGGCGGCAAAATGGTTGGAAAGCGCCTTGCAAGCATGCTTTTGCCTGCTCCTGGAGGCCCAATGAGCAATGCTCCATGACCTCCTGCTGCAGCAATAGTTAATGCACGCAAGGCAGTTTCTTGACCTACTACCTCGGCAAAATCAAGATGCCTTGTCTCTTTTGAAACTAAGTTTTCGCGTGCAGCATCAAAAATTCCTGTGTGCAATTGAGCCAAGTTGTCAATACACAAATGGCACAAATTAGAAAGCGCAGGAAAATTTGTATGAGGCTGCGCGCTAATAAGCGACATATTTTTTTGATGAGCACATAGTGCATAAGCAAAAAGTCCATCTAGGGGGCGTACCTCGCCTTTTAGAGAGAGCTCCCCTGCAATAATTGAATTGCTAAAATAATCTGGAGACACTTGCCCTGTTGCTATTAAATAAGCTATTGCTATTGGCAAATCAAACCCAGAGCCGCTTTTTTTCATCGAGGCAGGTGCTAAATTTACAATAATATGTCTGTTTTTTGACATTTGAAAACCAGAAGAATTTATAGCACTATAAACACGCTCTTTTGCCTCTTGAACGCCCTTGTCTCCCATGCCAACAATATTCATCCTAGGAAGCCCACCTAAAACTTCAATTTCAACAGTAACAAGGCGTGCCTGTACACCATGTAATGTACAGGCATGAACTTGTGCTTGTAATGGCTTTGGAACACCCATGGCTGCCTACTCACAAAACCAGCTCTTATGATGACGAAGCATCGCTCGCTTAGAATCTGCAACACAAATGGCAATGGCATCAAACCTAAGTATTGTGTTGTCTTCTATGTCTGCATCCATCATGTAGCACATAGCAATCTTTTCATAGCGAGCACGCTTGGATTTTGTAACCGACTCCTCGGGCAAGCCAGTATTAATGCTGCGGCGGGTTTTGACTTCTATAAAGCAGACAACGCCTCTTTCGTCCTTAGCAATAATGTCTGCCTCGCCAAAAGGGCATCTCCAATTGCGCTCCAAAATGGTGTAGCCTTGAGAAATAAGATAGCGCGTGGCAGCCTCTTCTCCCTTGCGGCCAAGCTCTATCGTGCTTTCATGCTCCTTTTCTAACTCTTCTTCTTTTGGCTCAATCTGCTGGTCTTTTGCTTGAGTTGCCAACTCATTGTTTGCCTGCACGATGCCTTGCACATCGCCTGCCTCATTTGGGCGAACACCACTGAACTTAGAGCCAGAATTTTCCTGGTCTAAGTCTGTGACGTTTGGAACTTTTATAGTGTTCCTTCTCTTCTTGCGCTGTGGTCTTTTTGCTGTTGGCTTTTTACATTCCACACTTTCACAT
>CAVEKR010000104.1:0-5310 GCA_963616365.1 Bacteroidaceae bacterium | reverse complement strand
TTTTTGGGTCTGACACCATTGTGCCCAACGTTTTAAATCGTCATTTAGTGAAAGTGTCATTTATGCTATAATCACTCAATGAGAGTAGCAAACGGTTAGCAGACACAAGAGAAAGGTTCTGCTCATGAATGCAAAAAAGCCAGCAAAGAGCAGTAAAGCGCGCCCACAAGCACAGTCAAAACAAGCACAGCTGCAATCACAGCTGCAGGCACGTCCACAAGCGCAGCAAGCAAGCCAAGAAATAGCAAGAGACCTCTATTTAAACAGGCTCATTGACAGAATGCACAACCATTTGATAAAAGTGGTTACAGGTATCAGACGCTGCGGAAAGACATATCTATTGTTTACTTTGTTTACAAAGTATCTAAAAGAAGAACTCAAGGTTAAAGATGATCACATCATAGAAATTGCTCTTGATACTGAAGAGAATAAAAACTTGCGCGACCCGTCTGTTTTGAGCGAATATATTGAGTCGCGCATTGCAGATACAAAAACTCAATACTACGTCTTAATTGACGAGGTGCAATATGCCATTAGCGATGCCGAGCTAAAACTTAGCGACCTTGGACTAAACAGAAAGGACGCCGAATTGCAAACCAGCAGCGCTCAGTCAAACACCAGCACCGCCGACTCAACAGCATTCAGCACCGCCCCATACCCCAACAGCACTAACACACAACCAGCACCCGATACCACCCCGCGCCTCTACAACGCCCTCAACAGCCTTTTGCGAATGAGCAATGTGGATGTTTATGTAACTGGCAGCAATTCAAAATTGCTCTCAACAGACGTGATGACGCAGTTTAGGGGTCGTGGGGACGAGATTCGTGTTCGCCCGCTCTCCTTTGCCGAGTTTATGCAGGGCTTTTCTGGAGATAAGTATGAAGGCTGGGCGGAGTATATGGTCTATGGCGGAATGCCGCTTGCGCTTTCCATGCGCAGCGACGAGCAAAAATCGCGCTATTTGGAGCGGCTTTTTTCGGAAACCTATCTCAAGGACGTTATTGCGAGAAACAGGGTCAGCAAGACGCAGGAGCTTGAAGACTTGGTCGATATACTGGCATCTTCCATTGGCGCGCTCACTAATCCGCCCAAAATTGAGGCAACTTTCAAAAGCGTTTTGAAGTCTAAAATTTCGGCGAACACCATAGCCACCTACATCAATTACCTCGAAGAATCCTTTCTTATCAGCGAGGCCAAGCGCTATGACGTTAAGGGCAGAAAATACATTGGAAGCCCAAAGAAGTATTACTTTGAAGACATGGGCTTGCGCAACGCGCGCCTGGGGTTTAGGCAGGTAGAGCCCACACACATTATGGAAAACGTCATCTATAACGAGCTTTGTACTAGGGGTTTTAATGTTGACATTGGCGCAATTGAAAAGGTCGAGAATCTGCGCGGTGCAAATGCTCGGGCTGAAAACGCGCGCGCCACAAACGCTAGTAACGCCAAAACCGCGCGCGCTAAGACTTCGCGCAAGCAGCTTGAAGTGGACTTTGTCGCAAATCTTGGCAGCAAGCGCTACTACATTCAGTCGGCGTTCCGTATGCCAGATGTCGCAAAAGAAAATCAGGAAAAACGCTCGCTGCTCGAGATTCCTGACAGCTTCAAAAAAATTGTGCTTGTCGGCGACGTGGTAAAGCCACTTTATGACGAGCACGGAATACTCACCATGAGTATTTACGATTTTCTCCTCGACCCAAACAGCCTTTCATTTTAAAAAACTGCTTCGCATTATGACGAACACCCCGTCGCTTCCAACGGGGTCTGACACCGTTATTCCTGTGCCCTTGACCAGCTCGAACAACGGGGTCTGACACCTTTGTACCCGCGGGGATAACGAAGTCTGACCCCGTTGTTCCGCCAGCGCTGACAACAAGGTCTGACCCCGTTGTCCCAGCGGGCGGCTTAGGGGCAGCTCGCGCTTGGCTCGTGCTTCAGCGGGCAATAAAAAAGCCCCAAGTTGCAATTTGCAACTCGGGGCTTCCTAGTTTACACTAAGAGAACTTACTCGGCCTTTACAACAGGCTTAATGATGCCGTATCCGCCATTATGGCGATGATACACAACTTGAATTTGGTGAGTGTCTTGGTCAAAGTAGACGTAGAAGTCATGACCTAGCAGGTCGGTTTGAACCAATGCGTGCTCTTCTGTCATTGGCTCCATCTCAATCTCTTTGGTGCGGATCATATAATCGTCTTCGTCATCTTCTGTCAAGTCAAGAGCAGGAAGCTCCATGTCAAACTCCGCAGGTTCAAGCTCTCTGATGCTGCGAGTGTTGCGCTTGTCAACGACCTTGGTCTTATACTTGCGCAGCTGGCGAGTAACCTTATCTGCGGCAACGTCAATGGCGGCATACATGTCAGTTTCTGCCTCTGCCACACGGATAACGGCGCCTTTTGCACGCACGGTAACCTCGCAAACGCCGCTTTTTGGGTTGGACGGGTTCTTCTCCGCACGCAAAACAACCTCGGCGTCCATCGCACCGCGCTCAAAAACCTCGAGCGCGCGCCCAATCTTCTCGTCAACATAATCTTTTAAGGCTGGGGTAACACTCGTTTTGCGCCCCGTTACAGTAATTGCCATGATAGCCTCCTAAATAGTTTCAATAATTTTTGCGAACACATGCGTGCATTTAACTAGTCATAAAACGTATCAGCAAACAACACGCATAATTACCTTATTTAATGTAGCCCTTTATTCACGCCTTTAATGCATGATTTGCATTTTGTTGCAAACACGTGAAACAAGGGCGTTGCCTAACCAGCGGCAGACGCCGCCGTTCAACTCGCTGCCGCTTAATTCGTCGCCGCCTAACCAGCAGCCGCCGCGTTCTCACCTTCAGCCGCTGGAGCAGCGCCCTCAGCCGGCGCAGCCGCCTGAGCGCCTTCAGTAGCAGCCACCTGATTAACCTGCGCCGCAAAACTATCTGGCAAAGTCGACATATCGGTTTTGCCAGGAATCAGCGGCTCACTTTGACTTCCAAGCCATTTAGCAGTAATAATTCTAATCGTTCCGTTATCCAAAAGTGTCTGAATTGTCTTATTTACAGCCTGTGTGAGCTCGGAATTTTCAGAAAGTGAAACCGCATACATCGGTCGTACAGATTCTGAACTCAAATAGCCAACATTTTTAATGTCTAATTTTTCTTTGGCGGCATAATCTCCAATCACAGCATCTGCGACTAGATATTTTGAACTGCCATTATCCAGTGCATTAAAAGCGTCTTTCATGGTAGCTACAGCCGTTGTTGCCTCTAGCCCAAGAACTTCTTGAACCTCTCTAGCAGCGCTGCTAGAAGATTGGACAATAATTTTTTGCCCGTTCAAATTCTTAAAGTCAACTGCCTTGACGTTTTCTGCCGCTTCTGAGCCTTTCATAAAAAGCGCAGAACCGTCATTGATATAAGCGCTTGAATAGGCAATCTTCTCGTCATTGCCAGATTTGGAGACACCTAAAGCAACGTCAACCTTTTTTTCTGAAAGCTGAGCCTTGCCATCTGCTTTAACATCGACAAGCTGCACTTCAAGCCCAAGCTCTTGGGCAATGGCAGCCGCAATATCTGCGTCAAGACCGACAATCTCTCCAGAAGAATTGGTCCCTGCATAAGGAGAATTAGAAGCGTTAACGCCCACCGTAAGCTTTCCAGAATTGATGGTGGCGCTGCTTGCAAGCGTTGAACTTTTAGGATTTTGCAGCTTGCCGCTTTGCTGTTGGCACGCTGGCAAGCAAAAAAGAACAATCATACATATTAAAGATGCCCAAAAAACCTTGAGAACCTTATGTGAGTTTATGTGTAATCTATGCATAATATTTCATTCAAAAAATCAGCCAATAAAAAAGCTCTTCCCAGCTGACCTGGTCTTTGACCCCACACTCGCATACTGGAGCTTTTGCCCAAAAGAACTACTAACCCTCTCGCCTGGGGTGCGGATGCACCCTTCACAGACGGTACGACTTACCCCTAAGACGCGCCATGCTCATACCTGCGCTAACTAGTTCAATCAAAGTCAATTTAAAGGTTACGGAGGCAACCCTTATGGAAAGTGCATATTAGCAGGCATTTACGTGGATCCTTTTGACCGCATCTGCCTTGGACTAGACGCAAAAAATTGCATCGCAACCACAGCCTGGAAAGAGCTGTGCATATATTTTAGCACAGTTTAGGGCTTGGTCTAGCAAAGTTCCTAATGAATTTTGTGCTTACGCACTATGGCGAACACCCCGCTTATTTCTAGCACGCTAAACAGCTTCGTTTTTTATTATGGCGTGCCCCCCACTACAATCCAGCAAGGTGTTCGCCATAACATAAGCAACAACTAGCAGGGCGTTCGCCATACAAAAGCGCTGCTAGCTGCAGCAGCACCGCAGCGCCAGCTCCGTCAAAGCCACCGTGGCGTTCGCCATGCAAATAAGCCGCTAGCTGCAGCAACACCACCGCCAAGCAGCCAGCCAACCAGCCCGTTAGCTAAGCCAACTAATCAACAGTAATCGTATTGACAACAGATTCAGAATCGCTCATCCATTGGTTAGTTTTGAGTTTGGAATCGATTGTCAGCACCCTATTGTAGCTGGTAGTATCTCCATCGGCAGGCGCTGCAAGCGTGATAGTGCCAAGCTTGAGGTCTGTGCCCCCAGTGCCCGCAGAGCTCTCGGCGTCTTCTGTCCAAGTGTCCGTTGCGCCATCTGGGCTGTAAGAGACGGTGTTGTGCTCGTATCTCCAGGCGCTTTGCTGACCTATGCGGGTAATCTCGTATTCGTTGCTCACCTTTAAGAGCACTGTAGCCTCGCCCTGCGTTGCGCCAGCAGGAATTTGGATAGCTTGCCTGTACACATCACCTGTTACGGTGTCTTTTATCTGGACGCTTATCCACATGTCATCTGATACGCCTTCTGTGATGGCAGCACCATTTGCATCAGAAAGGGTGGCCTTTAAGACGACGGGCTCCAAAGAAGACCAAGTTACGCTGTTATCTGTACCAGCTATTCCATACAAATTGCTGTTTCTGTCATTTACAAGCTTGTCTAGGTTGGCAACATCTGCAGAACTTGCAGCAGCGGTTTTTGCAAAGGTGTTAGAGCCGCTATAATTTGTGGCACAATAAACGCCAACTTTGGCACCATCTGCTAAGCCGTCTTGTGCGACCTCGATAAAGTCGCCAACATTGAGCGCGGTCTTGTCTGAGAGGTTTTGCTGAGCGTCGCTGCTATTTTTGTTGTCATATATGTATGGAGTGCCGCTGAGCACCACTTTTCCAGAGTTTTCCGTGCCAATAGCACCAATGTAGTCATCTGTCGTGGCTTCCGTTG
>CAVEKR010000103.1:0-5340 GCA_963616365.1 Bacteroidaceae bacterium | reverse complement strand
ATTTATAGAGAGCCACACATCTGATGAGCAGCTAAAACCCAATACGCCAGAAGAATATAGCTCAGAGATGGTAGGCCCTGTTGCCCCATCTAGTTCTGATTCGGATATAGATGGCAAAAACGCCTCTAAGGGCGCTAAAGGTTCTAAAGGCGCTAGGGGCGCTGCTGAAGGCGCAGAAGGCTTAGATAATGCATCAGAAAACGCCACAAATGGAGAGGTGAACCCTAAAATCGGTCCTATGCAAAGCCCACTGAGCCCCATAAGCGCTGCTGGGGTTCAGAATAATTCTGAAAAAGCAGGGGAGAATCCGATTTTTACTGCCACAATCGTGTGCGTTGTTGTGATAATTGTAAGTGTGCTAGGCATTGCGCTAATGCAAAGGCGCCGAGTAAAGGCGCATGAGGTAGAGGCGCACGATAATGGTGTTGAGCAGGAAAATAATGGCGAACACCACGGTAGCAAGTAGCGGTGCAGTAAAAGGGTGCTGAGCAGGAAAAAGGCTGTGTAAGAGCCGCGCGGGGTGTTCGCCATTAAATGCATAAGAGAGAATAAGTAAAAGTATGGGTAAAAGAATAGGGAGAGCATGAATAAAAAAGAAAAGAAGCACAAAGGTCAAGGTCGCGACAGTGGTGCAAGCCACGACCACGGCAAGGATTCAGGCCAAGACAACGCCCGAGGCAAAGAGCAAAGCAAGTTTGTCCAGCTAATCTCTTCTAAGTTTGACCAGGTTCTAGACGCGATTTCTCCTTGCCAAGCAGACGAAGAAGCCGCAGCTAGAAACCTGCATTGGAAATACGCCAACACGCTTTTAGTAACGCTTATTATTATTAATGTTGCGCTTGTTATTGTGCAGGCAATTTTTCAGACGATTATGTCGTATTCCAATATTGTTGACATGTTTAGCTCGGCATGGAAGGCGATAAATCTCTACACCATTCTATATTTTGTTTTAATGCTGCTCACAGCTGCAAGTATTGTGGCGCTGTACAGCTTTGATAAGCGCGCGCAATATCACCGCGCAAGGATTTTGACGCGCTTTATAGTGGTTTTGCTGGTAATTGGCTTTTTGGTCAACGTCATTGTTAACGGCATGAACCCGACCGCTTTTATCTATCTTTTCCAATTTGTCTGCGTTATTGCTTATCAGCTCTATAACGACCCGCTGCTTGCGCGCCCAGTGCATTTTGCAAATCCGTTTTCGCGCGACAAGAAGCTGAACCAAGGGCAGGGCTCAGAGCGCGACAAGCTGGACCAAGGGCTTGGCTCGGGGCGCGATAAACTAGATCAAGAGCAGGATTCAGAGCGCGGCAAAAACCTAGACCAAAATCTAGACCCAGACCCTCATCGCAAATCTTACATCCCGCTCGACTTTTTTAACGTCTTTTGGATTTTTATCATCGGCTCTGCTGTAGGCTTGGCCATTGAGATGGTCTTTTGCCTGTTTGTAAACAATGTTTGGGAATCCAGAGCTGGCCTTGTTTTTTTGCCGCTGTCTCCGATATATGGAACAGGCGCTATGCTTTTGACCTTTGCGCTAAACCGTATTTGGAACAAAAACGCCATCTTTATCTATATAGTTTCTGCCATAGTTGGCGCCGCTGTTGAATTTGCTGTTAGCTGGTATATGGAAACAGCTTTTGGGGTGCTGGCATGGGATTATTCAAACGAGTTCCTAAACCTTGACGGGCGGACAGATTTTGCACATGCGCTTGCTTGGGGTCTTTTAGGGCTTTTGTGGATACGCATTATTCTACCTGCGCTTATGCAGGTCATGCGAGTTATTCCTTTGCGCTGGCGAGCTTTTGTTACAACGGTGGCGCTCGTAATTTTTCTGATTGACGGCATCACCACGCTTGTGGCGCTCGATTGCTGGTCAGAGCGCGAGGCTGGTATTCCTCCGCAGACCCAAGAGCAGATCTTTTTTGCCGAACACTTTGATGACGACTTTATGCAGGAGCGCTTTTCCAACATGGGCATCAGCGAAGAAGGCGCAGCGCGCGCGCAAAATGAAAAATCGGTGGCAGAGCAAAAAATACTCTATGATATAGAGCAAGGTTAAACAACTGAGGTGTTCGCCAAGATTATGCTGCTTGCTATTTATGAGCATGGCGAACGCCACGGGCGGAACGCCAATAATAAATATAGTGGCGCGTTAAAGCGCGTAGGGTGTTCGCCAAAAAAACTAGAGCTAGTGATAAGGAGTAAAAGGTAATGAAAATTGTGTTATCGCCAGATCCTATTTTGAATACAAAGTGCGAAGAAGTACAGCTAGAAGACAGCAGCATCAAGAAGCTGGCGCGTCAGATGACCAAGGCTTTGTATAAGTTTCATGGCGTTGGGCTGGCCGCGCCGCAGATTGGCGAGCTCAAGCGCATTGTGGTCATTGACACCGACTACACAGAAGAGGACGAAAACGGCAGACCTGCGCCCAAAAATCCGCACGTGATGATAAATCCGCGCATTACGGACCATTCAGAAAAGCGCGTTACAGAAAACGAAGGCTGCCTTTCTTTGCCGGGAATTCAAGTGCCAATCGAGCGCTGGGAGTGGGTCGAGGTCGAGGCTTTTGATGAGAACGGCGACGAATACATTTACAAAAGCGACGGTCTTTTTGGCAGGTGCATGCAGCATGAGCTTGACCATCTAGATGGCATTACCATGTTTGAGCGCCTAGACCCGATTATGCGCGTTAAAGCCATCGAGGCATATCAGCAGGCTTTGGCAGCTGGCGCCAAACCAGGCGACGTCGATTAGAAGCGTCCAAAATTAAAGGCACGCAAAAAGGAGAATTTGATGCGCATTGTTTTTATGGGAACCCCTGCATTTGCACTGCCTGCCCTAGAGGCACTTTTTGGCGAACACGCTGGTGGAAAGCACGAGCTTATCTGTGTGTACTCTAGACCAGATGCTATTTGTGGGCGTGGCAAAAAATTAAAGCCATCAATAATTAAAGAGCGTGCACTTGAGTTGGGTTTGCAGGTAAAAACTCCAAAGAGTTTGCGTGATAAATCAGAGCAAGAACAACTTGCTGCATTAAGCCCTGACATTATTGTTGTTGCTGCATATGGCATGATTTTGCCAAAAGAAGTTCTAGAAATTCCAAGGCACGGCTGCATTAATATTCACGGTTCAAGTCTGCCTGCTTGGAGAGGAGCAGCTCCTGTTCAGCGAGCAATTCTAGCAGGAGATAAGCAGGTAGGTGTTTGCTTGATGAAGATGGAAGAAGGACTTGATACGGGGGATTTTCATAGCTGTGGTGTTATTGATGTTGCAGATAAGACAAAAGAGCAGCTAGAACAAGAGCTTGCAACACTTGGAGCACAAGAGTTAATAAGGGCTTTGCCACAAATTGAGGCAGGCACTTATGAGTGGGAGGTTCAAGACGAATCCTTAGTGAGCTATGCAGAAAAAATAGAGAAGGCTGAGATTTTGCTTGAGCCAACACTTAGCTGTGAGCAATTTTTGCGCCGCGTTCAAGCGTCTTCTGAAAGTGCTCCTGCTAGATGCCTTATTTGTGAGAAAGAAGTCGCTGTTAAAAGGGCACATTTTTGTTCAGGCGCTGTTGAGGACGCTCAGTCAGTTAATTGTCCGCCGCTTGAAAAAGGCGAGGTCTTTATAGATAAAAAGCATCTTGTACTAGGCTGTGCAGATGGCAGCGTGGCACTTGATGAGATAAAACCTCAAGGTAAAAAGACCATGCTTGCAAAGGCATGGGTTGCAGGTTTGCAAAACGTCCAAAATAAAACTTGGAGTGGCATTGAGCACGTCTAAACAAAATACTTCAAAAGGGAGCTCCGTTAGCAAAAAGCCCCGTTCAAAGTCAGCGCCTGCTAGCAAAAACAGCAGCTCAAAGGCAGCGCTTGCTAGTAAAAACAGCAGTTCAAAGCCAGCGCCCGCTACCCAAAAAAACACCAGCTCAAAACCAGCGCACACCAGCAAAAAAAGCCGCTCAAAAGCAACCCCTGCGCGCATGATTGCAAGAGAAGTGTTAGCCAAGACGCGTGTTCGCCAAGCATATGTTAGAGAAATTCTTAATACCAAAAGAGAAAATTTACTGCGCGCTAACAAGGACTTTGACCAGCGAGAATTTGATTTTGCGCAGGTTTTGTGCTTTGGAGTTGTGGCAACGTATGGAACTCTAGATGAGTTTATAGATGACAATTTGTCATTTATGGGCGAGGTAAATGCAAAGCTGCGCGATTGCTTGAGGATCTCAGCTTACGAATTGCTTTTTTTAGAACACGAAGCTTATGTGGTTGTAGATCAAGGCGTAGAGCTGGTAAAAAGCATCAATTCTAGGGCGGCTGGCTTTGCAAATGTGGTGCTTAGAAAAATGGCTGAGAGCGCTCAAGATTTTTTTGCTGGAGATTCTATGCGCGCGATGGCGCGTAAGGTCGGCATGCAAGCTTGGGTTTGTGCGTATTTGATAGATGTCTATGGCAAAGACAGGGCAGAGCAATCGCTCAAAGACATGCTTTTGCCTGCTCCTACCTATATTGTTCAAGCCCCCAAAAATACCTTTGCCGCAGATCTGGCAGCGCAATTTATTGCCTCGCTTGTGCCTTTGCAAGGCACGATTTTAGAGGTTGGTGCTGGTAGAGGCACAAAAACAGCTTTGCTGCAGCTGCGAGCTTTGCAAGAACTTGGCACACCTGCAAATATCTATGCCCTTGATGTGCATGAATATAAAGCAAAAATTTTGCAAGAAAGGCTCGTTGAGCTTGGGCTGCCTGAAGTAAAGACTATCACCGCGGATGGGCGCAAGGCCCATGAGCTGTGTCAAAATGGAGAGTTACCCCAAAGTTTTGATTGCGTTTTTGTGGACGCGCCATGCACTGGAGCAGGGACTTTTCGCAGGCATCCAGAAGGTCGCTGGCGGCTCAGTGCGTTTACCATTGGCGATTTGGCGCAATTGCAGTGCGAGCTTTTGCTAAGCGCTGCCTTATGCGTTAAAGTTGGCGGCGTGATTGTTTATTCGACCTGTTCAATCCTGCCAGATGAGAATAAAAACCAAATCCAGCGCTTTTTGGATTTTAATGGTGAGGGTGATAAACACCCTGATCCAGATGAAAAACACCTTACCTCGGATGGAAAACGCCTTGTTGCAAATAGCGAATATTTTACTGCAAACGGCAGTAAGTTTGAGTTGCAGGCAATTGAAAGGGAACTGACAGAAGAAAATTGGCACTATATTGATGGTGGAATGTTTCAAAGCCTGCCAGCCAAAAACTTAAGCGATGGGCATTTTGCTGCTATCTTAAAACGCATTTCTTGATAAAATAAATTTCTTGGCAAATTCGCATATACAGGTAATAAAGGAGCACATGCATGACCTTAGCA
>CAVEKR010000102.1:0-5357 GCA_963616365.1 Bacteroidaceae bacterium | reverse complement strand
ATACGAGACCTGCGATTTAGAAGGGCTAAAGTCGCGTGAGGACGCTATTTTAGCTCAGGTGCTAAAAATTCAAGCAGACGGCGGATACGACAGTGCATTATTGCTTTTAACTGATATTTTGCAAGAAGGAAGCGACTTTTTATGCGCAGGCGATGTGTCATTTATTGAGGGCGCTTTTGATATTAGCTTTGATGATGGCGCAGTTTGGATGCCAAAGGTCATGAGCCGCAAAAAACAGGTCGCTGCTGTGCTGATTGATTATAGTGCTTAAACTTCAGTGCATAAGACATGCGGCTTTGAGGCGCTGCATAAATGAAAGAAGTTTAAATAGAAAGGCTTAACTAAAAAAGCTTAAATGGAGAATACAGATGCCAGAAATTAACGATACTTTATTTTATAGAAATGCTGAACTTGCTGCTGACAGGCGCGATTTAAAAAGAAAGATACTTTCTAGCGGTACTGTTGGAGCCATCATTATGGTGGCAGCTGCTGTTGCTGCTTTGATTATTGCAAACTCTCCTGCATACGACATTTACGAGCGTATATTGAACTTTGATTTAGGCATTAAGTTTGAAGGTCCTGACTATGAGTTTTATTTAGGTCTAACGCTTGGAGAATGGGTCAACAATGTTTTGATGACGCTGTTTTTCTTATGCGTTGGCCTTGAGATTAAATACGAGATTTTTGTGGGAGAACTTCACGATGTTCGTCGTGCTATGTTGCCTATTTTGGCAGCTTGCGGTGGCGTTATCATGCCAATAATAATTTATACCATCTTTAATTTTGGCACAGACCATGCTCACGGTTTTGGCATTCCCATGGCTACAGACATTGCCTTTTCTTTGGCTGTGCTTTCTTTGGTTGGGCGCGGTATTCCAAAAGGCATTACGGTGTTTCTCCAAACTTTAGCCATTGCAGATGACATTATGGCAATTGTTGTTATCGCACTTTTCTATGGTCAAAGCCCTAATTTAATGTATCTTGGGTTGGCTGCTTGCGTTGTAATAATTTTGATTGCCTTTAATTTGTTGCATATTTATTCTCTTGTTCCATACATTGTTATGGGCATTTTGCTTTGGGCATGCATTTTTATGAGCGGTATAGAAGCCACAATTGCAGGCGTTATCTTGGCATTTTGTATTCCAACAAAATCTAAAATTAACCCGAGAATTTTTGGCAAGTGGACAATTGCCAAGGTACTTGAAGCGCGCGATAGGTATATTCCTGGCGAGCCAATTTTGGGTCAAGACGAATTTGCGCGAACAACCCGCGTTATCAGCCGTGTTTCTAAACATGTAGAAGCGCCGCTCACACGCCTTGACAATATTTTGTCTCCTTGGTCAAACTTCCTAATCTTGCCGCTTTTTGCTTTCTTTAATGCTGGCGTGCATTTGGTTGGAGTTGACCCCATGTCAGTTATTACAAACCATGTAACCTTGGGTGTTTTCTTTGGTCTTGTGCTTGGCAAGCCCTTGGGTATTTTTCTTGCAAGTTTTATTTGCATCAAAACAAAGCTTACTCCCATGCCATCGGCGTGCAACTTTAAACACGTGCTTGGAGCTGGCATGTTAGGTGGTATTGGTTTTACCATGGCAATCTATGTGGCAAACCTGTCCTTTACAGGAGCTGACATTGACACAATCACAGGCATTGCAAAAGTTTCCATTTTAGCTGCTTCTACTGTTAGTGGAATTATCGGCGTGCTCTTTATGAAGGCTGTTATTGCTCAAGATAAGAAAAAAGGCAGCCTGCCAAAACAAGATGCGACCATTTCTGAAGAGGTTGGTAAAAACATCGAAGAGCTAGAAGACATGACAGAAATTATTGACGAACAACCTGAGTTGGATGACGATGTCTTGGTGCTCACCAACCGTCTTGGTGGTGTTGAGGACGAAAAACTCATGAAAAGCTTTATGGAAGCTGCAGCAAGTGATGAGCTTTTGTGGGAAAAGCCAAAGGGTAAAGAGTAGATTTTTTTAAGGCGTTTTGAATTTTTTAAACCAACAATTTTTTATTCTAGATGATTGGAGCATTAGCCCAGCTTGGGTCATCCAAGCGCTGCTCATTATTGTTGTTACCCTTGTCCTAGCTAAAGTTTTAGTTGCATACCTGCATCGCTTTTTGAAAAAAACCACTGATGGTGCTGTTGGCGGCACTATTTTGGTTAATATCATCCGCGCCTTTGTTTATGTGGGCGGACTTTGCGTGCTACTGCGTGTGAGCTTTAATTTTGATCCAGCAGTTTTGCTTGGAGCTTTAGGCGTTGGTGGTATCGCACTTTCTTTAGGCTTGCAAAACACTGTCTCTAATTTGCTTGGTGGCTTGCAAATTTCTCTTTCGCATCAAGTGCGCATTGGGGACTGGGTTGAAATTAGCAGTTTTGCAGGTGAGGTAAAAGATATAACCTGGCGCTACACCTTGGTAGAAGATAATCACGGGTGTAACACTTTTATTCCAAACTCGCAGCTTAACTCTACTGCCCTAAAACGCATGACAGTGTATCAGCGCGTGAAAGTGCCTCTTGTTATTGAGCTTGGAGCTGTAAATATTCAAGAGCTGCAAGCAGAACTTATAAAGCGCGTTTTTCAAAGTTTTAGCGAACACGGTTTTTCTGATGAGACCTGCCCTAAGCCCACATGCAACGTGCTTGGAACAGAAGAGGCAGGTATATCACTTGTACTTGTCTGCAATGCTTTGAGAAAGTTTAGCGAAGGGCAGGTTTCAACTGCTGCTATGAAGGCAGTGTTGCCTTATTTAGAAGAGCTGCAGGGTAAAAAGTGTGCTTGAGCTGCGTTTTGATGGGCGCTTGACGGGCACTGCAATGCAGGGGCACTAGAAAATATGATTAGGTGGGCGCGACATGAATATGCTTGAAGGTGCGCGCCAAAAAACTTAAGGTGTTCGCCAAAAAAGAAAGGAAAATTTGAGTGAAAGCATTAGCTCAACAATTAGTTAAAACAGGGCTTGAACAGGCAATTTCTGCTGGAGAGCTTGATATAGATAGAGACGCGCAAGCCGCACTTATCGAGCGCGATTTAGGGGTGGAGCGTCCCAAAGACAAAACGCACGGGGATTGGGCATCTTCTGTGGCGTTGCGTTTGGCAAAGAAGGCGCACATGGCACCGCGCGATATTGCAGAAATAATAGCTGGACATATAAAGACAAATGACAAGGTTCAAAGCGTAGAAGTTGCAGGTCCTGGCTTTATTAATTTAAGGCTTTCAGCTGCTGCTTTGCAAAGCGTTTTTGCTGATGTGCGCTCGCAAGATAAAGATTATGGAAAAAGCAATTTTGGCGCTGGTACAAAGATTGACCTAGAGTTTATCTCTGCAAATCCAACAGGTCCCATGCACTTAGGCCATGGCAGGTGGGCAGCCCTTGGAGATGCTATAGCACGCGTGCTGGCATTTTGCGGCTTTGATGTTTGCAAGGAGTTCTACATCAACGATGCAGGCTCGCAAATGGATAAGTTTGCAAACTCCGTGGTTGTTCGCTATCTACAGATTACTCGTCTTATTCAAGAGGGCGTTCCTGCTCCAAGCGGCACTACTAAAGATGGCGTTTCTGCTCAAGGCACCGCTTCGTCAGAGCAAAGCAGCCAAGAGCAGGCGCAAGACGCGCAAGAAAGCGAAAAGCAAGAGGGGTGTTCGCCATGCAAAAAATACGACGTGACCCTAAACGCAGCCATTGATGAGATAATGCAAAACTCCCAAAAGTACAGAGACGAGCTGCCAAAGGACTGTTACGCTGGTGCTTATATCATAGATATTGCTGCAGATATTTATAATGCAGAAGGCGACAAGTACGTTGATATGGATGAGGCCAAGCGCCAAGAGCATTTTAAAGAGGTATCGTACAGGGCAGTTTTGCAGCACGTTAAAGAGGTGCTTGCAGGCTTTGGACTTGAGTTTGACCTGTGGTTTTCTGAGCGCGACCTGCACAAAAAAGACAAGGATGGCACAAGCGAGATTTCTCGCGTGATAAAAGACTTGGACGCCCAAGGTTTTATCTATAAAAAAGAGGATGCCACGTGGTTTAAGACCACAGAATTTGGCGATGATAAAGACCGCGTTGTTCAAAAAGCCGATGGTAGTTATACCTATTTTGCGCCAGATATTGCCTATCACAAAAACAAATTTGACCGCGGATTTGACAGGTGCATAGACATTTTGGGCGCGGACCATCACGGATACATCAAGCGTATCCAAAGCGTGGGCGCGGTTTTTGGCAAGCCTGGTCAGCCTGAGGTGGTCATTGGGCAGCTGGTCAATTTGTTTAGGGATGGAAAAGCTGTGCGCATGTCCAAACGCACAGGTGAGATGGTTACTTTTGAAGAGCTACTAGATGAGGTCGGAAGCGATTCTTTAAGATACACCATGCTCAACCGCTCCACAGACCAGCAAATCGATTTTGACATTACGCAGGCAAAACGCCAGGACTCGAGCAATCCTGTGTATTACGTGCAATATGCTCACGCTCGCATTTGTTCGATTTTAAGAAAAGCTGCAAATGTTGATGATGTGGATGCTGATCCAAAAAGCATGGCGAACACCCTGCTAGGTTCAAACCCTGACCTATCTGTTTTGAGTGAAGAAGCAGAATTAGACGTGGCAAGAAAAATTAGTGAGTTTTCCGAGGTTGTTACAAGCGCTGCTAAAGATTTAGCGCCACATCGTTTAACATATTATTGCTATGAACTTGCATCTGTTTTTACTCAATTCTACACAAAATGCCATGTGTTAGGAGTTGAGCAAGATTTGCAGACTGCTCGCCTTGCCATATGCGATGCATGCCGCATAGTGCTAGAAAACGCGCTAAACTTATTAGGTATTTCTGCGCCAAAACATATGTAAAAAAATGCGCTTTTTATAAAAAGGTAGCTCAAAGCTGCCAACACAAATAAAAAAGGAGACCACATGTCGATAGCACCAACAAGACAACATGTAGAACCAGATAGGCTCAATGCTCGCGACCTGCTAAAAGTCGCTCCGTGCACCATGCATATTTCTGATGATGGGCAAGTGAGCGTGGGCGGCGTTAATTTGCTTGATTTATGTGAGCAATACCAAACTGCGCTTTATGTCTATGATGAGGAACATTTGCGCCGCCAGCTTAGAAGCTTTGTGCAGGAGTTTTCTCATATCTACCCAAAAAGCACTGTCGTTTATGCAGCTAAGGCGTTTTGCTGTGTTGCTGTGGATAAGATTGTGCACGAAGAAGGCTGTTTTATCGATGTTGCAAGCAGCGGAGAGCTTGCCTTTGCAAAGGCAGCCGAGTTTGAGCCTGCACATATTTTTGCCCAAGGCAATAATAAAACGCCAGAAGAGATTGAAGAATACATCAATGCTGGTGTGGGG
>CAVEKR010000101.1:0-5397 GCA_963616365.1 Bacteroidaceae bacterium | reverse complement strand
TAATGCTAGAAAGCGTTAATGCTAGAGAGTGTTAGAGTTATCACATACGAGAAGTAAGAGAAAGTGTCAAAATGCAAAACTTAGATTATTTGGACAAGCTGATAAGTGCGGGCACAGATGATAAGACAAGAAAGCTTTATCATGCCTTGCCAGAGCTTGTAGAAAAGCTTCCAGATGCATACATGCAAGAAGAATTTGTGGTCGCAGATTGTGAGACCACTGGCTTTGACCCGCAAAAAGAGTCTTTAATAGAAATCTCTGCTTGTGTTTTGCGCGGCAACAAAATCCTTGACAGCTTTGACACTTTTGTAGACCCTGGCAAAAAGCTCCCCAAATTTATTGTTGAGTTGACAAGCATTACAGATACAGACGTCAAAGGTGCTCCAAGCCCTCAAGAGGCAGTGGATAGCTTTGCCAAATTTGCAGCTGGACGCCAGATAATTGCCCATAACGCTAAGTTTGATTACAGCTTTATTATGCCGCATGCAAGAGCTAAAACCCACACCGCTTTTACACTTGACACTCTCAATAATAGCGAACACCACAGTGCTTCTGAACTGCTCAATAATAGCAAGCACTCCAGTGCTCTTGAGCTGCAAGAAGCCACCTTATTTGATGACACTTGCGACAGCACAGATGATAATACAGATAGCATTTGCAGCAACACAGATAACGTTTGTGACAATGCAGATAGCATTCATAGCAGCATAGATGGCGCTTGCAGCGACACTAGCGCTGCGGCAATTAATGATGAATGGCTTGACAGCCTAGCGCTTTCTAATATTGTTTTACCTCGTCTAAGGTCTCATAAGCTGCAAGATCTTTCTAGGGCATTTGATTTGCATCTTTCAACGCATAGAGCAATTGATGATGTCTATGCTCTAGCTGGTTTGTGGCCAATACTTATAGCTGGCATTTATGCCTTGCCTGCAGGTTTTGCAGGATATCTTTCTAGAATCTCTAAAGAGACCCCGTGGGCACTCAGACGCTTTTTTGAACAAGCAGATAAAAGCGCTAGCAATGCAGACAAGAATGCAAGTGCCACGTATTTTTCTTTGAGCGGATACCGTAACGCTGCTGTTAGTGCTGCTAAGAGCCGCTTTTCTAACGCTGATAATTTCTGCCAAAACGAGAGTGGTGTTCGCCAAAATGAAGATCAAAACGGAAGTGGTGCTGTCCATGAAAACAATGCTGAATACGGGCGTGGTGTTCGCTATGCAAAAGATGAAGGCAAATATCAAGGGGCTGGCAATAAAAACCAAGGGTTTGTCAGCCAAAAAGATATTGATGAGGCGTTTAGTAAGCATGGTATAGCAGGCAAAATGTATCCTAATTTTGAGCCGCGGGCTTCTCAGATAGAGATGGCGCACAAGGTGTTGGAGGCGTTTTGTCAAAGGCAATATTTGGCGCTTGAGGCAAATACGGGTGTTGGAAAATCGATGGCGTATTTGTTGCCGATGGCTTTGTGTGCTAAGAAAAATCATACGAGTTTTGGCATTGCTACAAAAACAAACGCCTTGACCGACCAGCTACTTTATCATGAGTTGCCAGATTTGGCGGGAGCTATTGGAGACTTGAATTATATTGGGTTAAAGGGGTATGACCATTATGTGTGCTTGCGCAAACTTGAGCGTTTTTGCAAAAAGGAGCATTTGAAAACAGAGCAGATAGAGTATGCTGCGGCGATTTTGGGTCTTTGTGTGCAGAGCACGTGGACGGACTTGGATTGTTTGCATATTAGCAGCTATAACCAGCCGCGGGCAGAAATTAGTGCGTCGCCGTATGATTGTTTGAAGCGTTTTTGTCCCTTTTATAAGCAGGGCTGTTATTTGCATGGCGCTCGCAAATTTGCGCAAACCGCTGACATTGTTGTTACAAATCACGCGTTGCTTTTTCGCAATATGATGGCGGATAATTGTCTTTTGCCGCCAATCAAAAATTGGGTCGTCGATGAGGCGCATAATGTTGAAAACGAGGCAAGAAGTCAGCTTTCTTTAGAGATTTCTGCTGATGAGCTGTCTAGGACGCTCAATAAGATTACGGAGAAAAATTCTGGCTGGGTAAGGCAGGTTCAACGAGGAATCTCTGATATGCCTGGGGTCAATGTTTTGTATGGGATTTTGGGTAAGATTAAGGCTTTGGCTAGTGATGCTGAGGGGGCTTCTGAGGGGCTGTTTTTGCTGGTTAAGGGGCTGGAAGAGGTTGCTGATTCTGTGGCTGGAGGGGGCTCGAGGGGGAGTGCGGCTGCGGGTTCTAGTGGGGGCGGCAAAAAAAACAGCGGCTCGGGCGAGAACGAATCTGGTGGTAATTCTAGTAGTTCAGGCGGCACTCAGTATAAGACGCGAACAATTTGGCTATCTCCTGAAATATGCCAAGATGAGCTTTGGACTAGTATTGTCAAAGATGGCGGGCACTTGGCTGGGCTGCTAGATAAGATTATCAAGAACGTAAACCAAGCAATAACTTTGCTTGAATCTTTAGAAGATAGAACAAGCGAGCAAGATATTCTTGACAGTGGCGATGACGAACAGCAGGGCGAACGTGGAAAACAGGGCAAAGGCAACAAGGGCGGCAAGCTGGACAAGGGCGGCAGCCGCGGCAAATCGAATGAAGCTGCACAAAATAGGCTGAGAGAGCAATGCGCTGATGCAATGAAGATTGCCCATTCGCTTGCCGAAATGCTAGAGGCGCTCAAGCTTGTTTTGAGTGGAGAAAACTCCGAGTTTGTCTATTCTGCTTTTATCCACAAGGACAAAGACAGACTCGTTGATGCTTTGATTGCACAAAGATATGATATTGGCGCTACCTTGGCAAAGGACTTTTATCCAGAACTTGACAGCGTCATATTTACATCTGCAACCTTGAGCACTGGCGATGATAAAAATCCGTTTGGACATTTTTTGCAAGGTAGTGGGCTTGACCGCTTGCAGGATGGGAGCGCTGGAGCTGATGGTGCTGGTGCTGGTGGCGGCTCTGCGGCTGGCGGCGGCAATAGCGGTCTTGACGCTGAGCGCGTGCGCAGCATGATTTTGCCTTCTAACTACCTTTTTGACGAACAAATGCACATCATTTTGCCAACTCAAATGCCAGAGCCAAAAGACGCAAGCTATAACGAGAAGTTTGTCGAACTCCTTTATGGCATTCACGTGGCTTTGGGCGGTTCTGTGTTGACGCTTTTTACTAATAAAAAAGATATGGAGCTTTGCTATGACGCATTAAAGGCGCGCCTTGAAGGCACAGACCTAGAGCTTATTAAGCAATCTGGTGCAAGCAATAGACGTGCTGTTCAAGAGCGCTTTATAGAAGAAAAGTCTCTATCTTTGTTTGCGCTTAAATCTTTTTGGGAAGGCTTTGATGCTCCAGGGGATACTTTGCGCTGCGTTGTTATTGCGCGGCTCCCATTTGAGCTACCAACAGAGCCTTTAAATTGCGAACGCAAACGTCGCGAGCAAAACTCGTGGTGGCGCTTTACATTGCCCCAATCTATCACCGAAATAAAACAAGCGGCTGGGCGTCTTATCCGCAGCTCAACTGATGAAGGATTTCTTGTTCTTGCAGATGGAAGGCTACAAACAAAGACCTATAGAAGAAACTACCTAAACGCCCTGCCCTCCAAGGACGTCAAAGAATTATCTAATGAAGAAATCTTTGCAGCAATGAAAAAATTTGCTAGAAAAAAATAAGGGGGGCTCTACCATAGCCCCCTAAAAAAAGCGCGCCGCCCACTCAGCTTTAAATACTGGGCCTCGCTACCTCACATTCTAGCATAAATCTTTATGTTGGAGCGTGAAAAAAATAAATTATTTTTGAGCACGCTCTTCTTGTGCCTCTAGCATACGGTTTAAAGCATTTACATAGGCTTTTGCAGAAGAAACTGTTATGTCTCCATCGCTGCCACGGCCTGTATAGACCTCTCCTTGAGGAGAAGTTATGCGTATTGTGACCTCGCCCAATGCATCAATCCCGCGCGTAACGCTTTGTACAGTGTATTCTGTTAAATCATTTTGCGCGCGAACAATCTTATTTATTGCCTTATACATTGCATCCACTGGACCTGTGCCAAATTCGGCTGCCGTAGTCTCGTTTTGATAGCGATCCACCAGCGTGACCGTGGCAGTAGGCTTTAGAGGTTGACCGCAGCTAATCTGACAAGCTTTGAGTGTATAAATGGCGTTCTCGTTCCTGTCGTGTTCGCCCATAAGACTGTGCAAGTCCTCGTCATAGACCTCTTTTTTACTGTCTGCAACTTCCAAAAACGCCTGATAGATGCTCTCGAATTGCTCGTCGTTTATGTCGTTGTATCCAAGATCCGCAAGGCGCTTTTTTAACGCCGCATGACCTGAACGTGCGCTTAAAATGATTTGGCTTCCTGCAGCTCCAACGTCTTCTGGCCCGATAATCTCATAGGTGGAACGGTCTTTGATAACGCCGTCTTGATGAATACCGCTGGAATGCGCAAAGGCGTTCGCCCCGACAATTGCCTTATTTGCCTGCACTGGCATGCCTGTAATGCGGCTTACCAAGCGGCTTGCCTGCGTAAACTCCGTTGCATTGATGTCTGTGTGCGCATCGAGCTCTGCCTCGTGCAGCTTCATTGCCATGACGACTTCTTCCATGGCGGTGTTTCCTGCGCGCTCGCCAAGACCGTTGATTGTGCACTCAATTTGGGTCGCGCCGTTCATGACGCCAGCCAAAGAAAGCGCTGTTGCCATGCCAAGGTCGTTGTGGCAATGCACGCTAACTGTTACGTTTTCTATGCCTTTGACGTGCTCCATCAGGTATTTTATGCGCTGACCAAACTCCCAAGGCACGCTAAAGCCTGTGGTGTCTGGAATGTTTACTACGGTGGCCCCTGCAGCAACGACTGCTTCTATCATTTTTGCCAAGTCCTCATACGGGGCTCTGCCTGCGTCTTCTGCATAGAACTCCACATCTTCTACATATTTTTTGGCGTGCTTGACAGCGGCTACGCCTTTTTCTGTTGCCTGCTCAAGCGTCATTCCTTTAAACTTATATTTTAGGTGCTCAGGGCTCACGCCAATTCCAGTGTGGATGCGCGGACGCGCTGCAGCTTCTAGAGCCTGAGCGCATACGTCTATGTCGTGTTCTACAGCACGGGTCAAACCACAGATTACGCAAGAATCCCCTGCTGTTTTAGCAATGTCTTGGACACTTTTAAAGTCTCCTGGACTGCTGACTGGAAACCCTGCCTCGATAACATCAACGCCAAGGCGTACCAGCTGTTTTGTGATAATCATTTTTTCTTGCACATTCATAGATGCGCCTGGGGATTGTTCGCCATCACGTAAGGTTGTGTCAAAGATGTCAATTTTGCGGCTCATCGGTCTTCCTTTCAATTGTGGGTCGTTTTCAGTCATGGGTCGTGCTGTCTTTATT
>CAVEKR010000100.1:0-5403 GCA_963616365.1 Bacteroidaceae bacterium | reverse complement strand
CAGGATAGGGTGCGCATAGTAAGGTCAGCAGGAAACAAATTAGCAGGAAACAAATTAGCAGGAAACAAATTAGCAGGAAACAAAGATTATGGCTTACGAATTTTCAACAGAAGAACTTATAGAGATGTCACCACAAGTCCTTTCTCAAGATGCAAAAGAACGCAAACGCCAGCAGCAAATCCAGCTTGCCCTAGATGTTATTGACGAATGTCGTGTTCAACTCATGCTAAAGTTTCGCTTTCTCGATTTAGCTTTATGGCGCATGCCTTGTGAGCCTTTTGCTGGTCAAATGCGCTATCCGTTGGCAAGTGATGGCTCTAAGCTCTATTTTGTGCCCGAGCGCATTTTGGCGCGCTTTTCTGATAGTTTTGCAGAAAGCATTCGCGATCTTTTGCACTTGATTTTGCATTGTGTCTTTAGACATCCTTTTGACGAACACCACACTAACAGCCAAGCTTGGAGTTTGGCATGTGATGTTGTGGTAGAACACGCTGCTATGGATATCTGCGATAAGCGTTTTGCTACTGCGCTGGACTTTGAGCGCAGGGCTGCCCTAGATGAGCTATCTCTCCTTTGTGCTGCAGACCTAAATCCCGCTAAGCTGTATCGTCTTTTTGACGCTGCAACCAAAGCGCCTTCAAGCAGTCGCTCTAGTACCGCTGGCGTTGCAGCTACTATAGATAAGTCAAAGTTAGCTACTTATAGCAGCTTATTTGAGCGCGATGAGCACGAGTTTTGGGAGATGTATGCAAAAGAAGAAAAAAGCGATGAGCAAATTTCAGATGAAGAAGAAAACTTTTCTGATAAGCCCGATGACAATAATGACGAACACCCTGACGCATTGCAGCTTGATATGAATCAGCAAAGCGATGATGAAAATCAAGAACATCAAAAAAGCCAAGGCGATTTCCAAAAAAATGAACAAGACCGCCGTCAACAAAACCAACAAAATGACCAAAATCAGCAAGACGCTAAGGATGAAAACGAGCGGGGTGTTCGCCAAGAAAATGAAGAACAAAACCCACAAGAGCAAAGCAAACAAGAACAAAACCAAGAGGGGGAACGCCAAAATGAGCCAGACGCCCAAGAAGACATGCAAGACGCTAAAGTGCAAAGTAGGCAAGCTCAAGATGATAAAAATGCAGATGAATTAGGTCAAAATGCTAAAAGCTTAGCGCAAAAAGATTTAGCAGATAAGGCGCAAAGCAAAGACCAAAAGCAAAAAGAATGGGAAGATATTGCAAAGCAAATAGAGATGGACCTGCAGACTTTTTCTAAGGAATGGGGTAAAGAGGCAGCTAGTCTTGTTGGCGCTTTAAAAATTGCTAATCAGAAGACTTATGATTATGATAAATTTTTGCGAAAGTTTGCGGCGTTGAGTGAAGAAATAAAGATTAATGATGATGAGTTTGACTATGTTTACTACACCTATGGGCTGCATTTATATGGAAATATGCCTTTAATAGAGCCGCTTGAATATCAAGAGACAAATCGCGTGCGCACTTTTGTTATAGCGCTTGATACTTCGGCTTCTTGTAGTGGCAGTTTGGTTAAAAGTTTTGTTCAGCACACCTTTAATATTTTGATGTCTTCTCAATATTTTGCGCATGAGATAGATGTGCGCATAGTGCAATGCGATTCTAAGTTGCAAGCAATTACGAGCATTAAAAATGTTCGCGACATACAAGCATACATGCAGGAATTTAAGGTGCGAGGCGGCGGGGGGACGGATTTTCGTCCTGTTTTTGCCTATGTTAATGACTTAAGAAAGCAAGGCGAGCTTACAAATTTAAAGGGGCTGATTTATTTTACAGATGGCTTGGGGACTTTTCCCAGCTATCCTCCAGAGTATGAAAGCGCTTTTGTTTTTATGAGAGACAATCAAAATTCTGGCTCTAAAGATAGCTTTAGTTCTAGCAAGGATTTTAGTCCAAAAGTGCCGCCTTGGGCTATAAAATTGATGATAAGTGAAGAAGATATCGAAGAATTTACGAGTTAAAGAATTTTCGCTTGGAGAATTGAAAGGTTAGATTATGAATATCGCCAACGCAAAACAGCAGATAAAAGACAGTGTCGAAGCCTATTTGCAAAAAGATGATGCAGGGATGTATTGTATTTCTCCATCAAGGCAGCGTCCAATTTTTTTGGTGGGCGCGCCTGGTATTGGCAAAACTGCCATCATGGAACAAATTGCTCAAGAGTTGCAAATTGGCATTGTGAGTTATTCTATGACACATCACACGCGCCAAAGCGCTCTTGGCTTGCCTCATATTGAAAAACGCGAGTATGAGGGTCAAGAATATGTGGCTTCTGAATATAGCATGTCTGAGATAATTTCTTCTATTTATGATTACATGAAAAAGACAGGCGAGAAAAAGGGCATTTTGTTTCTTGATGAAATAAATTGCGTTTCGGAGACCTTACACCCCGCCATGTTGCAATTTTTGCAGTTCAAGACCTTTGGCAGGCATCGCGTTCCAAAGGATTGGATTATTGTTTGTGCAGGAAACCCGCCTGAATATAATAAGTCAGTGCATGAATTTGATATTGTTACTTTGGATCGCCTTCGTGAGATTGATATTGAACCTGAATATGGGGCTTTTAAGTTATATGCGGCTCAAAAAGGTCTTCATCCTGCGGTAACAACCTTTTTGGAAGCAAAAAAGGACTGCTTTTATAAGGTAGAAAGCAAACCTGGTGGAGGAAAAAGTTTTGTTACAGCGCGCGGCTGGGAGGACTTGGCAGAGGCGATTACTTTGTATGAGCGCATGAATAAGCAGCTAAACCGTGATTTATTTGCTCAATTTTTGCGCGATGATGATATTGCAGATAGCTTTGCAACTTACTATGCGCTTTTTGCTAAGTATCGCAGCGATTATAAAATCAGTGCCATTTTAGCAGGGGAAGCAGGAGAAGAAGTAAAGGCGCGCGCAGCAAAGGCTGCTTTTGATGAGCGCGTTGCTTTGATTGGGCTTCTCTTGGATTCTTTGGCTTCTAGCTGCAATGAGGTGCTAGAAAAAGAGGCGCTTGTTTTGGCGGTGCGCGATGAGCTCAGATTTGCAAAACCTATCTTGCTTGAAGGCGGCTCGATTAAAGAGACGCTAGAAGAGCCGCTATCTGAGCGCGAGGCGACATTGCAGCGCAAAATCAGTGCTAATACCATTAAGACAGAAGATATTCGTTTGCAGCGTTTGATTATCAAGTTTTTGCATGAGCTTTTGGTTTTGTGCAATACCAGCAAAACTACCAGCGGAAAGGCTGCTTTTGACACTTTGCAGGCAGCATATAAAAAAGAAGTGGAAACCCTAAAGCCGCTTGCAGATGAGACGAGCAAAAAAATGGACAATGCCTTTGATTTTATCGAGGCATGTTTTGGCAACGGTCGCGAGATGCTCGTTTTTATGGCAGAGCTTAGTACACGGGCTGCAACCACGTCTTTTATTGCGCATTACGGCAATAAGAATTACTATGCCCACAACGATGAGCTCCAAGTTGACAGCACACGCTCAGACCTTGAAAGCCGCATATCAAGCCTAAAAGCGCTTGACAATGAGGGTTTTGATGGTGACGAACACCTTGTTACTTCTGCTAGTGCTCAAAAGGAACTCTCTGCTCAGGAGCTGGCAGATTTTTATAAAAGTCGAGCCTTTGATTGGGGCTTTGCAAGCATTTGCAAGATGACTTTTGCTCCTTCACTAGTAAAGGATAAGGTAGTACTTGATATTGGCTGCCGTCGCGGGCGTGGTGTCTATAAATTCAGTGCTAAAGTCGGTAAAAAAGGCAAGGTCATTGGTATTGATTGGGCACCTTCTTTTATAGAAGAGGCAAAGGCTGGAGCTGAGCGCGCTTGGCGTGATAGTGGGCTTCCTGCAAATAATATGGAGTTTTATGTGGCATACCCAGAAGATTTGATTTCTGCAGGTATTGGAAACAATACTATTGATGTCATATACATTAACAATGTCATTACTTTAATAGCCAATCCTCATCAGGCATTATGTGAGTTTGCTCGTGTTCTAAAAGATGACGGGCTACTTATTTGCGAGACGGTTTACTCTGATAAAAAACGTGATGAGGATATAGCTGCGCAAGCAAAAAAAATCGGAAACAGCATTCAAGCAGCGCATACTCAAGCAGAGTTTGAAGAGTTATTGCGTGCATGTGGGTTTAGTATACCAGAGATTACAGAGCGCTACGAGGTAAGCCCCGAGCGTGGTGTAACACAAGATAAAAAAGTTGAAGTAGTACCAAGCAATGAAGATGTGGCGTTTAGTGCTGTGGCGCTCAATATTAGAAAGCTCGCTAAATAATAGATAAGTTACATGTAAAAATTGCTGGTAGATATAAGCTGTTATTATGCGAAAATTAATGAGTACTAAACAACACGGGTGTTCGCCATTAATTAAATGGGGGTACGCTCCTAATTAAGGCACTCAGTTTTGCGCGTGGTGTTCGCCATTAACTTAAAGGCTGGAAAAAGTAATTGGTCAAGGAGAAACTAAATGGAAGTTTTAGATAAATATATTGAAAGCAACGAGGACAAACGAGAGCTTGTTTTAGAGATTGGAATGTCTGCAAGCGAAGTCAAACCTTTTATTGACGCATATTATGACGAGCTAAATCAGCAAGAGATATCTGGGTTTCGTAAAGGACATGCGCCTAGAGAGGTCTTAGAGCAAGCTGTTGGCGGAAAGGTTAAGGCGCTCACACAGATTGCTGAGAAAATCATCAATGCTAAGGCTTTTGAATGCATAGATCAGGCGGGCGTTATCTTTTTAGATGACCCAGAGTTTAATGTGGTTTCTCCTCCTGATGAAAAAAGTGGATTTACTCTTTCTGCCTCGGGTTTGATAGAGCCAGAAGTGTCGCTTTCTTCTTATGATGAGGTCGAGATTGAGATGCCGCCTTCTGAGACAACAGATAAAGAGGTCGAAGAAGAAATCGAGTCTTTGCGCGAGTATTACTATAGCTATGAGGACATAAAAGACCCTAAGCATGTGGCAAAAAACGGCGATTCTGTGCTGCTTACCATGACAGTGGAAAATAACAAAACCGCAGTACGAGGGCTTAAAAACACTCAACGTATGATTGAGATTGGCTCAGGTAGTATGCCTTCTAGTTTTGACGAACACCTTATTGGCTCTAAAGTAGGAGATGAGCTTGAGTTTGACTTTGAGGCAAAGGGTGAGGGTGCTGCCCTAGAGCTTGGCGATGGTAATTTGCACGCAAAAGTTGCTATTGATGCGTTTCGTAAGCGCAATAAGCCAGAGCTTGATGATGCTTTTGCAGCTAGATTTGGTGCTGCCAATGTGGAGGATTTTTATAAGCAAACCCGCATGTCTATTGATATGAAAAAGGCACAAGAGCTGCCAAAGTTAAAGCAAGAGCGTTGCATAGATGCTC
>CAVEKR010000099.1:0-5423 GCA_963616365.1 Bacteroidaceae bacterium | reverse complement strand
GTATATATCACGTAATAATTTAGTTTCGGCGCTTTTGCAAAACAGGGACGTATTACGTCTTATTTCGGCGCCGCACGGGTTTGGAAAATCGCTGCTTGCGCATGAATATGCCCAGCGTGTTTTTACAGATGGAAGAGCTTATTGGGTTGATGCTCGCTCCCCAGAGTTTTTGCAAAAGCTTGATAAAAATGAGCTTTATATAAACCCTAACCCAGTCGTTACTTCTAATGATTCTGATGCTGGTACCACGGCCAATACAGGAAAAAAGCTGGGCAATAGAAAATTGGGCAAACTTTCAAAAAAGGCACCAGATGATGAAGTAGAAACAGGATTTGGCTCACTGGTGATTATTGATGATATCCCCTACCTTGATGAAGTTAGAGCAAAAACTCTTTCCAATTGCATTGATGCACTTTTATATGAACACACTGAAGTCATAGTAACAACTATCCCCTCTCATGATGTGCTGCGCTCTGTTCAAAGCGATCGTCTCTTGTTTCGTGCACAAGACTTGCTTATAACCCAAGAAGAGTGCAACGCTCAGCATCCAGCCCACACTCCAGAAGCACAGATGCTGCGCGCTAAGCTTTGGCAAAATGCCAAGAATTCTTTTTTGGGGCTTGTTCCTTCGGTCTTTTTTAATCTTCAAAATAGCGAGGACGAAGCACAGCGCTGCTTGCAGGGCTTTTTTGAAGAGAAACTTCCAGCTAATATATTGCGCTCAGCTTTTGCAATGTTGCTATTACAAAAGGGAAAAATTGAAGATTTAACCTGCATTAATGCTGGACTTTCTACAGAAGAAGGAGAGTTATTAGATGATGACTATGCATTTTTAGGCATAAATATGATGCAGCACAGCTTTGATATTTTAGATTTTCCCCTACCCCGCCTGCGGAGATGCATAAGCTCGGTACATGCTGCTGAAGACATTGTGGGTGAAGAAAACATGATGATACCAAAACTTCTTACTTTGCTCATGTCTCAGGAAAAAGTCGAGCGTGCAGGCAATGTGTTGGATATATTTTATGCTGATGAACAATGCGCTGCATGGTTGAGCAAGGAGGGGTGGGATTTGCTAGATCGCGGTGAGCACATCTTAATGGAGAAGCTCTTTGAGCGCTGTCCAAAACAAATTTTTAGGCATAATCTGCTTTTATGGGCAATGCGTTCGTGGAACTCAGGTTTATTAGGGGACTTTAGGGAGGCAACATTTTATGCAAAGCGCGTATTGCAAGCAGGAACTGATGGGGGTTTTAACTCCACTAATGCTCTGATGCAAATTTTTGACAGCATAGACAATGGCGATGATGCTGATAACAAAAGTAGTAATTTGGATTTAGAATCTTTGGATTCAACAACCCCAGAAAGTCGCTTTGCTGTCTTGTGTGCATATTTAGCATTGATTGTTTTTGACCAAGGTGGCAGCGCACTGTATGCAAAAGATATATACGGAACAGATTCAACACTAACATCTGCAACAGATTTTTTTGCTTGCATTGTAGATACTTGCACAGAAAATGAAATACAAATTGCCTTTTGTCTAGACAATTCCAAAATGGTTCAACGCGAAGCACTCATTGACCAGCAAAAACCAATGGATGAAAAGCGCTTTAAGATTTTTGAAGCCTTAATCACTCAAGGGATGCAGCACTTTGCGTCAAGCTTGTGGTTTCGGCTAGCTCTACATTTTTTGCATTCAACTAATGGGGCTAGAGCAAGAGTGCTATTACAAGATTGTGCATGCTTGCTCCTTGCAAAAATGCGACGTAAAGGCATAACTCGTTTTAGTGAGGCGCTGCTTTTATGCGATCTATGGGAAAGTAATTACTTTGGCTTTAATGGCATAAAGTCTGCACAGCGCGACATTGCCCTGTTTGAGGATGCGTGCAAAATCTTTAAGAAAACGGGCGAGACAATGGGAGTCAAAGCGCTGCCTGTACCATGGAAACCAAACAATGGTGGCAATGACATTAATATCTTAGATGATCTTGGTTTCTCTTCTGATGATGTTGCCCCGCTGCATGTACGACTCTTTGGTTGCTTTGAACTTGCCATTGGAGATCACGTTCTTAAAGACGGAGCATGGCGAAGAAAGCCCCGCTTACTATTTACTTTGATTGCGCTTAGGATGGGACGCGATATTACTAGAAGAGAGCTCCTTCAAGAACTATGGCCTGAATTTGACAGGTGCCGCGCAATGGACAATTTCTATAACACTTGGAGCAGCATGAATCGAATGTTGAACAGAGGTCCATATGTGCTGCGACAAGGAGAGTTTTGCCGGCTTAATCAACGCTGTGTACAAAGCGATGTTGCCGAGTTTGACCGCCTTACACGCAAGCTACTTACAACAAACCCCAGCAAGGAGGAGCTAATTGATTTGTATTCACAAGTAGAAGTAATTTATGCCAATGGTCTTTTGCCAACTGAATATGATCATCCAACTATTAGGCAAGAGCAAAAACATTATCGTGATTTATTTGTGGATACTATGGTCACAGGAAGCCAAAAGGCTGCAGAACTATGTGATATGCGCTTATCACTTTGGTTTGCACGTCAGGCATATGAGCAAGATCCACATAACGAATCTGTGTATTATGCGTTGATTCGCGCGCAGGTAGAGGTTGGGCAGCGCTCTTCAGCAATAAAAACCTATGAAGAATGTCGTGACTACTTGCGCGAAAATTTAGGGCTTGATCCATGCGCAGAGCTGCAACATTTATATGATCAGCTTATCATGTCAGACCCTTCATTGGTCGAATTTAAAACAGTTGCTCATAATGAAAAGAGGTGAAGATAAAACGAGGTGAGTTTATGAATAAAAGGCACATGAGCAGTATGTAGTGCGGGTTTAGTGTGCAACTTTAATGTGCAGCTTTAGAGCGCACAGTTGAGGGCGTGGACGTTTTTGTCCACGCACCAGCCCTAAAACGTATAAGTTTTGCAACATATAGTAAACAGTAATAACGTAGCGGTATCAAATTGATGATTTGCTTACGTGCTTGTGCTAACATTTACGTTCTTGTGTTAGCATTGATAAGGACAAGTCCCTTATCAGACAAAAGAAAGAATAAGCATGGGTATTTTCTCTAAGCTGCTCACCGCAGGTTCAAAAAAGCAAATCAAGGCTTTTGAAGCTAGGGTTGGTGAGATTAACTATTTAGAAGACGAGATTGAAAAGCTCACGGATGCAGAGCTAAAGGCAAAAACTGATGTTTTTCGTGAGCGTTACGACAACGGCGAAACACTTGATGAAATTTTGCCTGAAGCCTTTGCGGTTGTTCGCGAAGCATCAAAAAGAACAATAGGCTTGCGTCATTTTGATGTACAGCTCATTGGTGGCATGGTGCTTAATAGAGGCGAAATTGCCGAGATGAAAACTGGTGAAGGTAAAACTTTGGTTTCTACGCTGGCAGGATACCTTAATGCTATTCCGCAAACAGGAGTCCATATTGTTACTGTCAATGACTATTTGGCAGCGCGCGACAGCGAATGGATGGGCCAAATTTATAAGTTCTTGGGCATGAAGGTTGGACTTATCAAAAACGGTCTTAGAACCGATTTAAGAAAAATTGCCTACGAAGCAGATGTAACTTATGGCACTAACTCAGAGTTTGGCTTTGACTACTTAAGAGACAACATGGTAGGAAACCCTGCCTTGCGTGTACAGCGCGGTCATGCATATGCCATAGTAGACGAGGTCGACTCCATTTTGATTGACGAGGCAAGAACACCTCTTATCATTTCTGGTGCAGGAATGCAAGCAACAGATACC
Organism: Bacteroidaceae bacterium; assembly: GCA_963616365.1. Classification (GTDB taxonomy): domain Bacteria; phylum Actinomycetota; class Coriobacteriia; order Coriobacteriales; family QAMH01; genus CAVAWX01. Next base: position 1,648 of record CAVEKR010000099.1, on the reverse strand, counting down.
TATCGCAAATTTGCAAACGCTGTTCGCCATCTAAAAAGAGATGTTGACTTTGAGATGGATGAAGGAAAACGCACCATATCTGCTACAGAGCAAGGTCTTGAGCGCGTTGAAACTTTGACTGGCATTGAAGATATGTATGCAGACCTTTCAGGTCAATGCTCTAACCACTTGCAACAAGCCTTGCGTGCTCAATTCTTGTTCCATCGCGATAAAGACTATGTTGTAGTTGATGGCGAAGTCAAGATTGTTGATGAGTTTACTGGACGTATTATGGAGGGCAGGCGCTACTCTGAGGGCTTGCACCAAGCTATTGAGGCTAAAGAGGGCGTGCTTGTTCGCAGCGAAAATCAAACGCTTGCAACTATTACGCTGCAAAACTTCTTCCGTCTTTACGACAAATTGGCAGGTATGACAGGTACTGCAAAAACAGAGGATACAGAATTTAGCAACACTTATAAGTTAGAAGTAGAAGTTATCCCTTCTAACAGACCTGTTATTAGAGAAGAATTGCCAGACCTTGTTTATAGGACTGAAGAGGCAAAATATAATGCTGTAGCAGCTGATGTTGAAGAACGCCACTCGCGCAGACAGCCATGCCTTGTTGGTACGGTCTCAATTGAGAATTCAGAAAAGCTCTCTTCATTGCTTACCAAGCGTGGTGTTCCACACAATGTGTTAAATGCAAAGCACCACGAACAAGAAGCGCACATCATTGCCCAAGCTGGACGTGCTGGCGCTGTAACCATTGCAACTAACATGGCTGGTCGTGGTACGGATATTTTGCTTGGTGGCAATGCAGAAGAGCTTTGGGGAGACATCTTAACCCAAAAAGGCATCGAGCTTGAAGAAGCTACAGATGAGCAGATTGAAAGTGCCAAAGAAGAAGCAGAAGAAACCTGCAAAAGAGAAGCAGAAATTGTTCGTCAAGCAGGTGGTTTAGCAGTAATTGGTACTGAGCGTCATGAATCGCGTCGTATTGATAATCAGCTTCGTGGTCGTTCTGGACGTCAAGGAGACCCTGGTTCTTCGCAATTCTATCTGTCTCTTGAAGACGATTTGATGCGTCTTTTTGGTGGGGACAGAATGGAAAAAATTGGCGTTTGGATGCAGCGCGTTGACATTGATGACAACATGCCTATACAGGCAAAAATGGTAACAAAGGGCATTGAAAGCGCACAGCGTCAAGTAGAGGCTATGCATGCAAGTTCTCGTAAGCATGTTTTGGAATATGACGATGTTATGAACGAGCAGCGCAAAACCATTTATGCCGAGCGTAATTCTATTTTGGATGGCAAAAGCTATGGAGATCGTGTGCCAGAGCTTATCGAGCGCACCGTTGATGATGCTGTAGATGACTTTTGTTCGTCAGGAAAAACTTATGACAATTGGGATATGGACGGCATCAACAATTGGTATAAGGAGCTTACAGGTGCTGCAGAAGACCTTAGCAAGTGGAATCACAACGAAGATGCTTCTCGCCTAAGCTCGCTGCTTATTGACGATTTAACTGAAAAGTACCAAAAGTGCAAGGAGCAAGCTCCTGAAGAGGTGTTTAACCAGGTTCAAAACCAAGTTATGCTGCGCGTTATTGATACGCGTTGGATGGCTCATCTATCAGAGATGGACTATATGCGCGCAGGTATTGGGC